>JAITQA010000061.1 GCA_031289145.1 Dysgonamonadaceae bacterium
TAATAAACCAATTATCAAAAAAGAAATTAACGCTTATCATGAGATGTCTCCATGCGTTCGCTTCGCTCTCTTAGTCGACATGACGGGTCAGCTGAGGAAAAAACGGGGAAGAGTAGGATTGAAGCGGAGTGGAGACATCCCATGCTAATCGTTAATCACTTAACTTGCCGAAAAATCTTCCGAACATGACTGATCGCTTACCTTTCGGGCAGCCTACCCTGCAAACGATTTATTCCACAAAAAAATAGCACCTTAAAAAAAGTTTTAGCCTGATTTTATGGATTTCGGTAAATTATTGCATCTTTAAAGAAACGAGATGATAAACAATTAATAATTTTAACTTTTAACAATTAAATAGTATGAAAACAAATGGAATTAAAGCAATTGTGCTAACAGTTTTGGTTATGGTAATGTCTTTGGGATCTTTATCGGGTCAAATAATTACCGTAAAGGGGAAAGTGACGGACAGCACGGACGGAAGTCCCATCATCGCTTGCTCCGTGGTAGTGAAAGAAACTGCTGATGCAACCGTTTCGGACGTAAACGGCAATTACAGTATCTCCGTGAAAAAAGGGAGTACGCTGGTATTTTCATATATCGGTTATGCAACAAAAAAAATCAAAGTGAAAAAAGAACGCTTAAATGTTGTTTTGAATCCTGATAATCAGTTACTTGATGAGGTTGTTGTGGCCGCTTACAGCGCGAGGGATTTAGCTGATATTGCCCCACAAAAGTTAGTGGTTTACGAGGAGGCGCGTTCAAACAAAGCCTATTACTTGCGACCGGAAATAATAGCCAATACGGAGGATTATAATTCCTTTGTAGAGAACCGGTTTAAATCGGTAACGGATGCGCCTCTTTCCACTTTTTCCATTGATGTGGATGCAGCGTCTTACAGCAACATGCGCCGGTTTGTGAACCAGGGACAAATACCGCCGGTCGATGCCATACGGACGGAAGAACTCATCAATTATTTCTCTTATAATTATGCCAAACCAAACGGGAAAGACCCGGTAAAAATTTCTGCCGAAGTAGGAGAATGTCCCTGGGACAAAAGCCACCGTTTGGTACGCATCGGCATCAAAGCCAAAGAAATAGCCGATGAAAGCCTTCCGGCATCCAACTTGGTATTCCTGATTGATGTATCCGGCTCTATGAACGGGCCTACGCGGCTAGAGCTTGTCAAATCGTCTCTTAAATTATTGGTAAATAACCTGCGGGAACAAGACCGTGTTGCGATAGTCGTCTATGCCGGATCGGCGGGAGAAGTGTTGCCTTCTACGTCCGGAAGCAACAAGCAAAAAATCCGCGAGGCTTTGGACAAGCTGACGGCAGGTGGCTCTACAGCCGGTGGCGCAGGGATTCAATTGGCTTACAAAATCGCCCGGAAAAACTTTATGGAAGAAGGCAACAACCGGATTATTCTCTGCACGGACGGCGATTTCAATGTGGGTGTTTCTTCCAACGAAGGATTAGAAAAATTAGTGGAAAATGAACGCAAATCGGGCGTATTTCTCACCGTGCTCGGATACGGTATGGGAAATTACAAGGACAGTAAAATGCAGGCTCTGGCGGAAAAGGGGAACGGTAATCATGCCTATATCGACAACTTACAGGAAGCTAACAAGGTATTGGTGAACGAATTTGGCGGAACGATTTATACTGTGGCCAAAGACGTGAAACTGCAAATCGAATTTAACCCGGAAATAGTACAAGCCTACCGCTTGATCGGTTATGAAAGCCGCTTGCTCAATGACAAGGATTTCAACGATGATAGTAAGGACGCGGGCGAAATGGGAGCAGGGCACAATGTTACGGCTTTCTACGAAATTGTGCCGACGGGCATTCAATTCAACGCTTCCGGCAATATTGACCCGTTGAAATATCAGCAAAGCAAAGAAACAAAACCGAAAACTTCTATCGGTTCAAAAGAATTACTGACCGTTAAGTTGCGTTACAAAGACCCGGATGGAAACAGCAGTAAAAAAATCGAACTGCCATTGATTGACGACAAAAGCAATCGCGTTTCCTCCGATTTTCGATTTGCAGCCGCCGTAGCCATGTTCGGACAGCTTTTGGTTCATTCGGAATTTAAAGGCGAAGCAAGTTACGACAAAGTAATCACATTAGCAAAAACCGCTTTGGATAACGATGAACAAGGTTATCGCCGGGAGTTTGTGCGGTTAGTGGAAACGGTCAAGGGAACAACCCCTAATTTTTAGTTTTTTGTTCCCCCTTGCTCGGCGCAGGATCTGCCTGCGCCGAGCAAGGGGGAACAAGAATTTTGTCCGTGTAAGCTTGTTCTGTAATGAAATATTTTTTTATTTCATGAAAAAGCAGTATGTTTGCATAATCTTATCCAATAATGATAAAACATCTCAATTCGTGAAACCAAAAAGATTTATTTTAATTACATTCCTGCTGTTAATAGTTTCAAATACTATTATTTTTTCTCAAGTTCAGTCTTCCGTTTATACAGGCATAGGAACAGGGACTAATTTAGGTGGTCTGGTAGGAATTGGCGGAGAAGTAAAATATAATTTTCTCTCGTTAAATGTATCGGTGGGTAATCTACTTGGAGAGCAACTTCCAGAGCATCATTCGGGTGCTAAATCGAAATTTAGTTATGATTTCGGTTGTAAATTATACTCAAAATGGGGTATTTTCGGGGGAATTAATTACGGACTTCTGGGAGCAGCTCTTTACACAAAAAAGGGACAAGACGAGTTGCATTTTGAAAAAACATACGGCTTTTCTTTCACCGCAGGCTATCGACGAACTATCTATAAACATATTTACGGATTGGCTTATGTGGGATTGAGTTCAAAGAAAGAAGAAAATTATGTGCTTCCTGCTTTTTTTGATGAAAGGGGATTTTTGCCACGCATGGGATTGATTATCGGTTATGAGTTCAAATCCTTTTGACCCGATGTAGGCGGAGCCTGCGCCGAGCAGAGCATAACAAATATCCGAATAATTCTCGAATAAGTATTTTTTATTTCTTATAATTCCCTAAAAACCAAAACTTTTCCTTGTGTCATTTCAATGGTGAATTGTTCCGAAACAGCTTCATTCAGGCTTCCCTGCCACCAGGAAGTCAACTTTCTGTTTTTTACCGCATAAGCCAAGTTTTGAAACGTAAAAAGCGTATCGGGTGTGATGCTGAAAATGGAAATTTGTTGACCGGGATAGCTTTCGTAAACACATGTTTCTCGTTGCGGAACGAACGAACCGTAGTCGGTAAGTAACTGCACGTCGGCTATTGCGGCATAATCGACCAGCAGCGAAAGATTACCCAAGGTATGGTCCTCTCTTTTTCCGGTTGCGCCGAGTATGCTGATTTCTTTCCAGTTGTTGTTGACACAGAAACGGATGGATTTTGTTAAATCGTTGGTTTCCTGATCGGGATTGTGATGTAAAACTTTGGCAAAACGTTCTTTTAAGGCCAACGAAATACTGTCCAAATCGCCGACAATAAAATCAGGTTCCCGTCCGAAAGCCAAGAGATTTTCTGTTGCTCCGTCACAACAGACGATTCGTTCGGCATGCCGCAACATATCCAATAGGGTAGGGTGGTGGGGAAATGCACCGTTAGCCAACACAATTGTGCTGAAATTTTGTATGAGTGGAATCATTTTTTAATTGTTGATTTGCGCCATTCTTTTAATCCGACTACAGAAAGAACGGCATAAAATATAAATAAAACAGCGGTGGAATACAATCCTTGATAGAAATATAATCCTACTGCAAAAGAATTTACGAATATCCATAAATACCAGCATTCAATTATTTTCTTAGCAACCATCCAAGTTGCTGTGATGCTGAAAGTAGCGATCAGGGCATCCGGAAAAGCGGCAGGAGAATCGGTAAAACGGAAAAGGATGAATGAAAGTATTCCCAAGCACACAACTGTGAAAATAGTCAACGGAATGACGGTTTTCATCTTGATGTGATGAAAATCAGCGCCGCTTTCTTCTTTTTTCCGGGAGAATTTCCAGCAGTATAAGCCATAAACAGACATGATTACATAGTAAATATTCATACCCGTTTCGGCATAGAGTTTCGCATCAAAGAAAATGTATACATAGAAGCCCGAACTGATGATGCCGGCAATCCATAAAGTCCATTTTTGCTTGATTTCGAGAACCAAATATACAAAGGCCAAAATCGCCCCTGTAATTTCAATCCAATTATTATTTATCCATTCTACCATAATTCTCGCAAAATTATATTATTTTTGCGTCTTATAATCAAAAAAATGGCATTAAATTATATTTGGATTGCTTTTTTTGTAATCGCTTTCGTTATTGGAATCTGTAAAGTATTGTTTACAGGTGATATAGGCATTTTCACACAAATGATGAATGCCACTTTTGACTCGGCAAAAAACGGCTTTGAGTTTTCTTTGGCTTTGACCGGTGTCTTGTCTCTCTGGATGGGATTTATGAAAATAGGGGAGCGGGGTGGGGTAGTAAGCACCCTGGCTCGCTGGTCTTCGCCTGTTTTTTCGCGTTTGTTTCCGGAAATTCCGAAAGGGCATCCTGCTATGGGTTCTATTTTTATGAACTTTGCGGCAAACATGCTCAATCTGGATAATGCCGCCACGCCGGTGGGTCTGAAAGCTATGCAGGAACTCCAGGACTTGAATAAAGATAAAAATACGGCCAGTAATCCGATGATTATGTTTTTGGTGCTCAATGCTTCCGGCTTAACGATTATTCCGATAATGGTGATGTCTTACCGGGCGCAGGCCGGAGCGAAAAATCCCGCAGATGTTTTTATTCCTTTAATGATTGCAACGACGATAGCCACGCTGGCAGGTGTCTTATTTGTCTGTTTCAAGCAAAAAATAAAGTTGGATAAGGTATTGCTCGGGTTTTTCGGTTTCCTGCTTGTATTTATTGCTTTGGTCGTTTGTTGGACGCAGACTGTTTCTAAAGATAAACTTTCCGATTATACCTCATTAATAGCCAATTGTATTTTATTTACCGTAATAATGAGTTTTATTTTGGCCGGAGTTCGTAAGAAAGTCAATGTTTACGATGCATTTATTGAAGGCGCAAAAGACGGTTTTAAGACGGCGGTCATGATAATTCCTTATTTGATAGCTATTTTGGTGGGTATAGCTCTTTTTCGGACTTCGGGCGCCATGGAATTTCTGACAAGTGGGCTCTCTCATTGTGTTGCGGCTTGCGGCTTGCCTACCGCTTGGACGGACGCTTTCCCGACCGCCTTGATGAAGCCTTTGAGTGGAAGTGGAGCCAGAGGTCTGATGATTGATACAATGCAAACTTTCGGAGCCGATTCTTTTACGGGACGTATGGCTTGCGTTTTTCAAGGCTCAACCGATACTACTTTCTATCTGGTAGCGGTTTATTATGGCGCAGTGAATGTAAAAAATACACGTTATACCATTCCCGGCGCTTTGTTGGCGGATTTGTCCGGACTGATAACTGCCATTTTTGTTTGTTATTTGTTTTTTTGATATGAAAAATTCAAGGCTGATGAGGCTATTACTTTTTGCCTTACCGTTGCTTATGGTTATTTTTTTCATGCGCAAAATACCCCGGTTTGCAGAATGGTATATGGAAAATGTGTATCCTTTTTTGGCAACAACACTTTCTACTTTTTCGAATTTTTTTTCATTTTCATTATCGGACGTCTGTTATCTGCTTTTTGCCATTGCTGCTACTGTATTACTTGTTTTAATGATAATAAGAAAGATAAAATTTTTGAAAGGTTTATATATCATACTCTGTTCTTTAACGTTGATTATCGCGGTTTTCTATTTTTTATGGGGATTTGCCTATTTCCGGCAAGATTTTTGTACACGTGCAGGTATACGTCAAACGGAATATGATACAGAAGTATTTGCGGTTTTTGCAGAAAACTTCAGAGATAAATTAAACCGTGTATATGTAAAGATAGATACAATTGATAAGGTTGAAATTGACAAGCATATCGAATTGCAATATGAAAAACAGAAAGATTTTTTGAAAATACCTTATCCCAATGGAAAAAGAAAAGCGAAACAGATGCTTTTCGAAAACTTTTTTTCAAGTATGGGAGTTGTAGGCTATTTCGGTTTGTTTAATGAAATTCATCTGAATAATTATGCCTTAAACTTTCAATACCCATTTTCTTTAGCCCATGAAAAGGCGCATCAGTTTGGTATCGCCAGCGAAGCCGAGGCTAATTTATTTGCATTTTTTGTCTGTGCAGTCAATGATGATGAATCCATCCGGTATAGCGCTTATTTTTCTCTTTTTCCCTTTATTTGCAATGATTATCAAAAATTCTTTCCGGATAAGTATGAGGAGTTTATCGAACATTTGGACAAACGGGTTCTTGCTGATCTGCTCACAGCCTCAGATCATTGGGCAGCAGTCCGGAATAAGATTTTGAATAATACGCAAAACGCTATCTATGATGCCTACCTTAAAACCAATAAAATAAGTTCGGGTAAAGCGAATTATTCCGAAGTTATCTCTCTGTTGATAGCATTCCAATGCAAAAATTGTTGTACCTTTACTCTCTAAGTAAAATATAAAAACTATGACTGTTTTTTATGAAACCCCGGTCAACCGGAAATTGCGGATCAAGCCCGCCATGGGTTGAACATCAGCCAAGAGGCGTTTTGCAGGCTATCGCTTTGGGTAAACCCGTCATTGCTACCGAAGCCTGCGGTTTGCCGGACGATTTGCCATGGACGCCTGTGACGGCAGGTAAAGCGGAGGAACTGAAAGTGGAATTACAAAAATTAGCCGGCTGTTTGAAGAACTAAAGCAGAGGTCAGGAACTCTGAAGATAGTATTGCTATAGTTCGCAAGCAAGCAGAAAAATACGAGAATTTATTTCAGAAACAGGCGGAGAAAATAGAGCGAGCAAGGCGAATATACCTTTGGAATATATTTGTATCTTTGTACAATTTATTTTGCTGAAAAACAAGCTTTATGCAATTCAATAGTAAGACACCGAAGCAATCATTAAGTCTCGCTTTTCTCAAACAAAAGCCCGATAGACAAGAAATTGAACTTTTTAAAAAAGAGTTTATTGCCTTGTTAAACAAAATCAATGAAAGGGAAACGGAAGAGTTTCACAAAAACCTGATAACCGATTTTCTGAACTCAGTTTATTATAAAGATAAACAGTATATTAACACCAAAGGTCGCACGGATTTGGTCATTCACAATGAGAAAAATCCGGATACTCCGGTCGGAGTGCTTATTGAAGTGAAAAGTCCTGTGAATAAGACCGAAATGGTCAACAAAGAGAATCTGAATGTCAAATCGTTTCAGGAGTTGGTACTGTATTATCTGCGGGAAAGAAAGACCGGAAAGAATTTTGAACTCCGCAACCTGATTGTTACCAATATTTACGAATGGTTTGTGTTTGACGCACAGGATTTTGAAAAATTGTTTTATCAAGACAACAAATTACTCAAACATTTCGAGGAATTTCAAGCAAAAAAACTGGCAGGGAAGGAAACCGATTTTTTCTATAAAGAAATTGCATCGCCCGTAATTGCAAAAATCCAATCCGAAATACCTTATACTCATTTCGATATTCGCGATTATGATAAAATTCTCCGCAATGCCGATAAAGAGGACGACAGAAAATTGATAGCGCTATACAAATTTCTCTCGCCTGTTCATTTGCTGAAACAGCCTTTTTCCAACGACAGTAACCAATTGAACAAAGAATTTTATACCGAATTACTGCACATTCTCGGTCTGGAAGAGATAAAACAAGACAACAGGAAACTGATTGTCCGTAAAAAAGAAAAAGAACGCGACGGCGGCTCAATTATCGAAAATGCGATTGAACGGATTGAAGTCAAAAGCAAATTGGACAATCTTCATGCAAGTCAATATGGCGATACAAAAGAGGAACAGTTGTTTGGGGTGGCATTGGATTTGGCGATTACGTGGATTAATCGTGTTTTGTTTCTGAAGTTATTGGAATCGCAAATTGTTAAATATCACAATGGCAATAAGGAATATGCTTTCCTGTCGCCCGAAAAACTAAAGGATTATAATGATTTGGACAGCCTCTTTTTTTCGGTTTTAGCGCTCAAAGAGGACGAAAGAAAAGAGGGGGTGAAAGCCAAATTTGCACATGTTCCTTATCTTAACAGTTCGCTGTTTGAAATAACCGGAATGGAAGACAAAACGATATGTATCGATAGTTTGCAAGATAATATCCCGATGGCATTGTATTCCAAATCGGTATTGTTTACCCGTAGAGACAAGGCATGCCTTGTCTCTACAATGCGCCCCTTGGAATATCTGCTGCGCTTTTTGGACGCCTACGATTTCAGCAGCGAGGGTATGGAAGATATTCAGGAAGAAAATAAATCGCTCATATCTTCTTCTGTATTGGGACTTATATTTGAAAAAATCAATGGTTACAAAGACGGTTCGTTCTTTACGCCGTGTTTCATCACCATGTATATGTGTCGTGAAACAATTTTGCAGACCGTGATTCAAAAATTCAATGAATATAAAACATGGAACTGTCAATCTATTAACGATTTGTACAACAAAATAGAGGACATTGGCGAAGCGAATCAGATTTTCAATACCATTCGTATCTGCGACCCGGCTGTGGGTTCGGGACATTTTTTGGTGTCGGCGCTCAACGAAATGATACGCATAAAATCGGAGTTAGGAATTTTGACGGATAAATCGGGAAAAAGGTTGAAAGACTGTCGAATCATCATTGAAAATGACGAACTGATTGTGACCGACCGGGAAGGAAATTTTTTCAGTTACAATCCGAAAGACCGGGAGAGTCAGCGGGTACAGGAAACGCTTTTTCATGAAAAACAAACCATCATCGAAAATTGCCTTTTCGGTGTGGATATAAATCCCAATTCAGTGAAAATATGCCAATTGCGTTTGTGGATTGAATTGTTGAAAAATGCGTACTATATCAATTACGAATTACCAATTACCAATTACGAAAAAAACAGGCAATTGCAAACGCTGCCCAATATTGATATAAACATAAAGTGCGGCAATTCGCTGATTAGCCGCTTTGACCTTTACGGCAATTATGCCGCTTTGCCGCATGCGGTACAACAAAAACTGAGGCTTGCTACGCGACAGTATAAAGACCAGGTAATCCTTTACAAATGTATGAACGATAAGGCAACCAAAAAGTTGACCCGTGAGCGTATCAGCCAAATTAAGGAAACTTTTTGCCATATCAATAACCCTGCCGATGCGGATTACCGAAAATGGGAAGAAGCAAAAAATAAAGCCACTACACATTTCACGTCCTTGCGTTTCGATGAAGACAAAGCGGTGTGGAACAATCAACTCGAACAATTACAGGCGGATGAAACCCGTTTGCGCGAAAAGTATGAGCAAAAGATAAAAACGTTCTATGCCAATGCTTTTGAATGGAGTTTCGAGTTTCCCGAAGCGCTGGATGAAGACGGTAATTTTGTTGGCTTTGATGCGGTGATTGGGAATCCGCCGTATATGAGGGTTCAAACTATA
Organism: Dysgonamonadaceae bacterium; assembly: GCA_031289145.1. GTDB lineage: Bacteria > Bacteroidota > Bacteroidia > Bacteroidales > Azobacteroidaceae > Azobacteroides. The sequence continues at coordinate 9,507 of JAITQA010000061.1, forward strand.
AGAGATTCATATCCTCAAATAGCTGACGGGTATGAAAAAATGTATAAATCGGCAACAGGTTCTTATGATATTTATGCCTTGTTTGTAGAAAAAACAATGTCGCTAATAAAAGAAAATGGTTTAGTCAACTTTATTATGCCCGTGAAATGGACAAATGCAACTTTTGGAAAAGGTTTAAGGTCTGTATTGTCACAGAATAAAGCTATAAACAAGATTATAAATTTTGGTTCTTATCAGGTGTTTGATGCCTCAACTTATACCGGATTGCAATGGTTTCAAAAGAAAAGTAATATTCTTCGTTATTTAGAGTTGAATGAAGAGTTTAAGGCAAACGAGCAATTAGGAAAATATTTAAACTCTATAACAGATGATGATTTTCATAAGATACAAACAAATACATTAACAGAATCAACTTGGACATTGTCCAATAGTGAAATAATGGCTATCCTGGGCAAGTTGAATAAACAACCGCGTCGGATTAGTGATATTTTTGATAAAATATTTCAGGGTTTAGCAACGAGTAAAGATGATGTTTATTTTTTATACGATTGTAAAATTGAAGAAACGCATGTAACAGGGTATTCCAAACAATTATCTGAATTTGTGAAAATTGAAAAGGGATTAGTCAAACCATTATTAAAAGGGGAAGATGTTCACCGTTACGAAACCATTACAACAGACAGAGTGGTTATTTTCCCATATAAAACAGAAAACGGCACAGCAGAATTGTATAAAGAAGAAGAAATCAAGGAAAAATTTCCATTAGGCTATTCCTATTTGAAGCAATGTGAAGGAGTTTTGAGGGGACGTGAAAAAGGGAGGTTTAATGTGGACGGAGAATGGTTTCAATATGGTAGAAAACAGGGAATTAGTTTTGCGGAAAAAGAAAAATTAGTTGCTCCAGAAATTTCGAAAGGTGGAAATTTCTCGTACGATAAAAACGGTCAATTTTATTCTACCACTAAAATTTATGGATACATTAAAAAAGACAATACAATAAGTTATGAGTTTTTGTTAGGGTTGTTAAATTCTCAATTAATTTGGTTTTTTATACAAAATACAGGATATGTTTTGCGTGGTGGCTATTATACTTTCAAAACCAATTACATAGAACCATTCCCTGTGCCTGCAATTATCCCTTTAACTTTACATAATAATATTGAAGATTTAGTAAAGGAAATAATGAAAGATAAATGCAAAAAATCTGATAATGAAACATTTGCAAAAGAAAAAGAAATTGACAATTTAGTATATTCTTTATATAATTTAAGTCAAGACGAAATAAATATAATCGACACTTTTAATCATATATAATTGAATATCAATAACATTTAATTATTTGCATTTTTCTATTATTTTAATATCTTCATTAGATAAATCATACAAATCATATACAATTTGATTGATATTCTTTTCCATATCAAAACAATTTGACAATAGATTTAATCTTTTCACTTCCATTATTTTATCAACTAATTCTACAAGAATATTTTCTGTGTTTTTAGGTATAGTTGGTATAGGAAATGAGTTTATATAATTTGGTTTAAATCTGAAATACCCATTAGCTAATGTTGTGCCTGTATTAGCCAAATACCACCATAGTAAATTAGAATTTAGGAGAGCAATTAGGCATTTATAGCTTTCCGCTATCTCCGTTTTTTTGATATATCCGTAAATTGTGGTGGTAGAATAAAATTGACCGTTTTGGTCGTAGGCGAAGTTCCCTCCACGGGAAATTTCAGGAGCTATAAGTTTTTCATTATCAAATAACAAAAGGTTTTTTGGGTAAATATATTTATACCAAAAGCAGTCCAAAGTTAATCTCCTTTTATAAAAGCCTGAGTTTGATTTTTTAGGCTACTTTTGCATTAAAAAATCATGACGTACGGTTATTTAAGAGTAAGTACAGATGAGCAAGATGCTCAAAATCAGACATTAGGTATAAAATCCAAAGCAGAACAATTGGGCGTTTCTGTTTCAACTTGGGTAGAAGATAGTGGTATTTCAGGGACAAAAGAACCGGAAAACAGAAAACTTGGAATTATTCTTAAAGAAATGAAAGAAGGAGATATTATCATCGCTTCCGAATTATCGCGTTTGGGTAGAAAAACATTTATGGTAATGAGAATTTTGGAGCTTTGCATGAAGAATGGAGTGAAAGTCTATACCGTAAAAGACGGCTATGAACTGGGAGATAATATACAAAGCAAAGTCCTTGCTTTTGCCTTTGGACTTGCCGCTGAAATTGAAAGAGATATGATTTCGCAACGTACAAAAGAAGCACTTGCCCGAAAAAAAGCAGAAGGTGTTATTCTGGGGCGTCCGAAAGGCAGTAAAGCTAAAAAAAACAAACTGACAGACCATAAACAACAAATTATAACTATGTTAAAAAAAGGCGTTTCACAAAATACAATAGCTCGCACATTAGGTGTTCATCGGCACACTGTAAATGCTTTTGTAAAAGAAAATCTTCAATTATTGTAAGGAAATGAGGAGAAACGTTTACCATTGAATTGGTATAAATTTTAAAACGCTACCAATTCGTAATTTGTACTTCGTCCGCCTTGCAGTTCCTGCCGCAAAATGCCTTTTTCTATTAAATCCTTGATGTCTCGCAAGGCTGTATCGGGAGAACATTTTGCTATTTTCGCCCATTTCCATCGTCAAACGGGTGGATAATAATAAACCAAAAATGAGCAATAGCGGCTTTCAATACAGGGTCTGCCTTTGTGTCGCTACTTTCCAAGTAAAATGAGGCCATTCCCCGTAATTTTGCGGAGAATAGATAAAATATTCTCCGCATGTCTTTATTTTTTTTACATAAATTCATAATATTTGTATTTGAAATCAAAAAAAAATACTTTACTTTTGTATAACAAAGGTGATTATTCGTAATGTTGATTTTTAGAAAAACTATGAAAACTTTTTTAGCGGTCGGAGATTGCCCGGTACGAAATATTCTCAGTCGACTTGGCGACAAATGGTCGCTGTTAGTGCTTATCTCATTAAGTGTAAATGGAACGTTGCGTTTTAGCGATATTCGAAAATCTATTGGAGACATTTCCCAACGAATGTTGGCGATAACATTGCGTTCATTAGAGGCCGACGGCTTAGTCAGCCGGACCGTTTATGCTGAAGTGCCTCCGAAAGTTGAATATTGCCTGACCAAAATGGGAGAAGAACTGCTCCCGCATATTCAAAACCTTGTGGGTTGGGCAGTTGCAAATACACCAAATATTATTGAATCAAGGCAAAAATAACAATAGCGTTGAAAATGTATGCTCAATTAACATTCAAAATAAGCCCGGCTCCCCGGATATTGTTGATACTGACAGCGCTATCTTTTGATAAATACGCTCTTAATTTGGTAATGAAGACATCTAAACTTCTGGAAGAGGCGATATTGTCTGTTTTCCAAAAATGCATCAAAATATCTTTCCTGTTTAATACTTCGCCTTTATCTTTAATGAACAGTTCCAAAATTTGTGATTCCCGGACGGTTAGTTTTTGAATTGCCGAATCATACGCCAAAAGGTTCTTTTGAGGCGTGAATATATATTTACCTATTTGATACGAAGACCTTTCTAATCGTAACTTTTTGTCGCTTTTCAAATGCATAAGCGATTGAATATGTGCATCCAATTCTTCCGGCGAAAAGGGCTTCTTTATATAATTATTTCCACCTGCGCCATAACCGGCCATCACATCTTTGGAAGAAATTTTCGCCGTAGCAAATATTATGGGGATTTCCGTGTCGGTTTGTCGTATCTTCTTTACCATGTCCCATCCGTTCAAAACAGGCATTTCGATATCCGAAACGATAATGTCCGGTTGAACGGTTTCCAACATAGAAAATCCCTCTTCTCCATTTGTCGCAACACTTACTTCGTAATCACCCACAATTTCTTCGAGGCTGCTTTTTATGATATAGCTCAAATTTGTGTCATCTTCAATCAGTAATAATTTTATCATTGTATGATAGATTAAAATTTAGTCTGTATTACAGTTTGCCTTTCAGTTTCCTGATATGTTCTTGAATTTTCGCTTCCTGTGCATTGTTTTGAGGGAACCAGAATTGTTTATCCTTTATTTCTTCCGGTAGATAGTCCTGTTCCACATAATTACCTTCGTAGTTGTGGGCGTATTTGTAATCTTTGCCGTAATTCAGGTTTTTCATCAACCGGGTTGGGGCATTCCGAAGGTGTAAGGGGATGGGAAGGTTTCCGGATTGGTTCACTTCCGCCAAAGCGTTTTCTATGGCCATGTAAGTCGAATTGCTTTTGGGACTGGTTGCCAGATAGACGGTTGTTTCGGCGAGGATTATCCGTCCTTCCGGCCAGCCGATTTTTGTCAGGGCGTCGAAACAGGCGTTAGCCAGCAGCAGGGCGTTCGGATTGGCTAAGCCAATATCTTCTGCAGCAGAAATGACCAAGCGGCGGGCGATGAATTTAGGGTCTTCTCCTCCGGCTACCATGCGGGCCAGCCAGTAAATAGCGCCGTTGGGATCACTTCCCCGAATGGATTTGATAAAGGCGGAAATGATGTCGTAATGCATTTCACCGTCTTTGTCGTACGCCACCGGATTTTCCTGCAGGCGGTCGATTACTTTTTCGTCGGTGATGACAATTTCTTCCCCTTCTTCCGCTTCAATAACCAATTCCAATATATTGAGCAATTTTCGCGCATCTCCGCCTGCAAACCGTAACAGGGCGCTTGTTTCCTGAATCTTTATTTTTTTCTTTTTCAATTCGGGGTCTTCACTCAAGGCTTTGTCTATCAGCGCAAGCAAATCGTTTTCGTCTAAACTTTTCAGTACATAAACCTGACAGCGAGAGAGTAGGGGACGGATGACTTCGAAAGACGGGTTTTCGGTTGTGGCGCCAATTAGCGTAATGGTACCGTTTTCAACGGCAGCCAACAGGGAATCTTGCTGCGACTTACTGAAACGATGGATTTCATCAATAAAAAGGATAGGCCTTCGCTGGTTGAAAAAATTGTTTGATTTGACTTTGTCAAATATTTCCCGGACATCTTTCACGCCGGAATTAACAGCGCTCAGCGTGAAAAAAGGAATATCCAACTGCTTGGAAATAATCTTGGCCAAAGTCGTTTTTCCTACGCCCGGAGGCCCCCAAAGAATGAAAGACGGTACATGGCCGGAATCAATCATTTTCCGGAGCACACTGTTTTTCCCGACCAAGTGTTTTTGTCCTGCATAATCGTCTAAAGACTGCGGACGCATGCGTTCTGCTAATGGTTGATTCATATTCGAATAATTTGTCTGCGATATATTAAACAAGTGGTAATAAAATAAAATCCCGTCAGCAGCCAGAGCATCCGGTATTCGAAAGCTATTTCCCATAAACTGGCTCCCATGGAATTTAGTTTGATAAATCCTTGTATGCCAAAAGTAGACGGGATAAGATAACCTAAGTATTTCCAATAGTCCGGCATAGCTGATAATGGCCATGATACGCCGGAAAGAAACAGGAAAATAAGCGAAGTAAATACCAATACCATCATCGGTGTTTCTCTGCCCCGGATGAAACTTGCCAGGGTCATCGAAAAGAAAATAGAAGACAAAAGAAAAGGCAGAACAAAAAGCGCAAGCATTCCGAAATTAGTTAGTTGCGGTATTTTGAACAAGTGAGGAACAATTACAAGCGCCCAGATACAAACGGAGATGTAAATAAAAAGATAGGCCAAAGCTTTCCCGAAGACAGTCCGCAACGTTCCGCCATATCTTTTATGGCAAGTAATCAAATATCCCCGGTTGCGTTCCCGGGAAGATGCGGAAAGGATGCCGATTCCCAGTAGCAAGGTCTGCTGAATCACCAATATCAGGATGGCCGGAAGCAGGAAAGAAGCAAACCCTTTCTGGGGATTGTACAGCGGAACATAAACCGACTCAATGGCTTGTTCGGTTCCTGTATGAATTTTTTTTCCCATTTCAAAGCTGGCATCTGTGGCTGTCAGCAGCGCAGCTTGATAAAACAGAATGCTCGACATATCTGCGTAATAGGCTGTTACTGCTTGTTCGCCCCGGTTGATTCGGCTGTTGAAATCGGAGGGGATCAGCAGGATACCGTATATTTTTTTACGGTTCATCCATTCTTTTGCTTCTTCAAGGGAGGCGGCAGTAGCGAAGACCCGGACATCGGGGGAGGCGTCTATTTTTCGGACAAATTCGCGGGCTAAAGCGCTGTGTGATTCATCTACAACGGCCAAAGGCGTTTCACTAATTGTTTCGGTATTGTATATCAAACCATATAAAACCGGATAGACAAGGGGTACAATGATGAACATAAGCACGACCCCAATATCTTTCCGTATAAGGTATAATTCCTGTTCCCAGATACTGAAACAATCGGAAATCCCCTTTGATATCGTATTTGTCAACTTCATATCAGGGTGTGTAAGGTGCATATTTTAACGACCACGACAGATTGCGCAAAGTAAAGACCGGCAAAATCCAAAAACCCAACAAGGAGATGTAATGCGGCCAACTGTAAAAAAGGGGTCTTCCGTTCAGCGCCTGGTCTACATAAATGAGAAAATAATGCCGCAAGGGAAAGACATTGCTTACGGCCTGTATCTGCGGATACATCGCATTTACAGGAAAAGAGAAGCCTGAAATGGAAAATGCAATCATTCCAAAAAGACAGGCAAAACTCAAACCTAAGCGTAGGGTAGGGAAGCTCCCTATCATGAATACGCCCATAGCTTGGGAAGCGGTGATGAACAAAAACAGCGCAACAATCATGTTTCCGATATTCCCGTTTATCGGGAACTGCATTACAACATACAATATAACATACAGCAGCAAACCTACCAAAAAAAAGAGGACCGTCTGCGGAAAGAGTTTCCCGACAAGGGAGGGGAGAATGGAAGACTGCTCGTTTCGCAACCATTTCCAGACTGTTTTTTCCTTTATTTCGATACCGATGCTGTAGACCGTTGTACACATTATCATCAGTGCGAGGATACCCGGAAGTATCGCGTTATTCAGGTAAACGGAGTAATTCAACCATGGATTTCCAACAGGATGCGGTTCAATTACAATTGGTTGTATGCTTGCCATCACTTGCTGGTCGGTATAAGCCTTGGCTCTTCCCGTTTGTAAAGCAACCGATGCGGCAGCTAATGTCGCCGCTGTTTTCATGTCTTTGAACACAAGCGAACCGGCAATCAAATAGGAATTGTTGGTGTAAAAAGACAGTACCGGCTGTTTGGCGGAAACGGTTTTTTGTGCAAAATCGCGGGGAATGAGAAAGATTCCATAAACATTTCCTTTTTGCATTTCCGTTTGCGCTTGGTTGAAGTTGTTGTATATCGCAGTTACATTTAAGCCTTCCAGCAAGTTTAACTGACGCACCAGACTTCTGGAAGCGGATGTGTTGTCCATATCTGCTATGGCGACAGGCAGCTTGGTCGGTAGTCCTTCATGCATCAGGGACAAAAAGAACAGGCAAGCGAACAACGGGACGAAAAACATGCAAAACCAGTAGATTTTGCCTGAAAATATTCGCCCGGTTTCACGTCCGGCTATCCTTAACACGTGGTGCATATAAACTAAAAATTAAAAACTAAAAGTTATGGATGATTACCGACATGCCGGGATACAGTCCTTCTATGTATGTTTCCGGCCGCGCTTTTACCTCAAAAGTTTTCAGGTCATATTGGCCGCTGACTTTGGTGGCTTTCCATGATGCATAGGAACCTTGGTCTTTCAGGTAATACACTTTCAATTTGATTTGCATATCCAAGGCAGGGATAAAGGCGTTGACTGTTTTTCCGACAGTCATAGTTTTCAGGTAATCTTCCCTTACATTAAAAACGACCCAGCTATCCTGTTTGTCGAGCACATTCATAACCGGTGCACCGGTTCCTATTAATTCTCCTGTTTTCGGAAATATTTCCGCTATTTCGCCGTCAATAGGCGCCAGCAGATAAGTTTCCCTGATATAGGATGTTACTTCGTCTACGGCGCCTCTGGCCTTATTTACCAAGGCTTGGGCTGCGGATTTATCTTCTTTTTCCGCACCGTTTACAGCCATTTGGTACTGCGAGGCTGCTGCTTGTTCGCTTGCTTTCATGGCTTGGAAATTTGCTTCGGCTTCGTCCCGTTTTTGTGCGGATACAACGCCTTGGTCATAAAGATTTTGAATCCTTTTATAGGATTTTTCGGCGATATCCAGACCAGCTATGGCTTTTTGCCGGAGTGCGTATGCCGTTGCAATCTGTTCTTCGCGGGCGCCTTTCAGCGCTTTCGCATTCTGCGCCTGTGCTGCATCTTCCGCCGCTTGCGCCTGTTCGAGTTTGGCCAAGACTTCCGGGCTGTCGATAATCGCTAAGGTATCGCCTTTCCTGACGGCGTCACCTTCTTTCACCCTCAGTTCCAAAATGCGGCCGGGGACTTTTCCGGAAACCCTCACTTCACTTGCTTCCACTTGTCCCTGTATGGTTGCAGACTGAGGTTTGAGGAAAAACCAACCTACAACTGCTATTAATACAAGGACTGTTATCACACTGATAAAGGCCAGCAGCATATTGTTTTTTCGTGTAATCTTTGCGTTTGTATCCATTTTTTTAGCTGTTAGACATAAAACAATTTATTGATAATTCATGATTCCCAATGCTTTTTCCAATTCGGTTTGTCCCAAACGGACGGCGATTCGGGCGTCTATATATTCCGATTGTGCTTTGTACCAGGCGGTTTGTGCCTCCATAATATTCAAAGCGGGGATAAGGCCTTCTTGGAATCCGAATTTAGCATATCGCAAGTTTTCTTCCGCACTTTCCTTATTTCGGTCGGAAGCAATGAGTTTCTTTTGCGCTTCTTTCAGTTTGAATGAAGCCTGGTTGACTTGCAACTCGATTTTTTCCTTTGCTTCGTCAAATTCCAATTGTTTGATGCGGGTTTCCGCTTTGGCCGCCTGTAATTTGTGCTGTTTTTCACCCCAGTGGAAAACCGGCATGTTCAGCAGAAGACCTACATGCCACGACCCGGCGAATTTATTTTGAAATCCATTGAACGAATTGGGGTTCGTCACCAGGTAGTTACCCGTCAATGCAAGGGAAGGGAGCATATCCGACAGCACAATCGCTTCTTTCTTTTCAAAAATCTTAGTGGCCAGATTCAGGCTTTTCAGTTCCGGACGCTTGGCAAACGCTTCGTTGACATTTGCCGTAGCCGTGTATTCATTTACCGGGAAGCTTTCCTCTTTTTCGTCCGCCAAAACGATTGTTTCATCCAAAGGCAAACCACACAAGCGGCAGACTTGCATTTTTGACAATTGTAATCCGTCTTCTACCTGCGTCAAAATCATCTCCGCCTCGTTTAACTTCACTTTTACCGAAAGTCCGTCGGCACGGGTGGCTACCCCCTCGGCAATCATTGCCTGCACGTCATGGTCCATTTGCCGGAGCAAGGCAACATAGTTTTCCGACAGTTTGCGTTTGTTCTCTAAGGAAACCGTTTGCCAGTAAGCCTGGTCTGTCTGAATGATTACTTCCTGCAAACCGGTGTCATGCATGGTGTTTGCCAAATCTTCCGTATACTGGGTGATTTTATTGTAGGCGGCGATTTTTCCGCCCATAAAAAGCGGTTGAATCAAGGAGACACTTCCTGTAAAAACATTGCGGATATCCAATTCGAACTCCTTTTTTGGGATAGTCGTATATTGTTTCCAGAGAATTTTATCCGGTTCGCTGGCCGGATTGAAAGGGTTTCCATTTGCATCAAGGGGCGTTGGATTACCGTTTATCAGGGTCCATCCGTTGTGTATCTGTTCGGGAGTAAAACCGAAACTTCCGTCGGGCATCAAGGTGCCGATAGGTAAAAATTTATCTTCACCCAGCAGGGAGAGATTTTTCTGGTTGTAGAGATAAGCTCCGGTGAAAGAAATATCGGGCAGGTATTGAGTAAATGCCGCCTTTTTTTCTTCCTTTGCTTTCTTTAAATACGCTTGGCTGATTTTTAACTGTTTGTTGTTTTCTATCGCTAAATTCCGGCAATCCTGTAAATTCAAGACAACCTGTTGCGCTTGTGAAAGAAGGCCTGAAATCAGGAAAAAGATAAAGAAAATATATCTTTTAAAATACAAATCAACAATAAATAAATGTTTCATAATCTACATAACTTATCATATCATACGGTTTATGGGAATTGTTTCTTTCAATTCGCAGCAAAGTTAGTGAAAAAATGTACTTCTGCTAATTTTTTTAAATTATTTAACCTGACAATGCTTTCGGGTATGCTTAGAAAACCGCTGAAGGACATTTAAAACCAAAAGAAACTGTCCGGAAAATCCCCGATTCATTCGAAATTGCTTTGGACTATTGCCTTTTGCAATGACGATTCAGGGAGTTTTCCGGACAGTTTCTGTATCTTTTTCAAGCGCCGAAATCAATCGGTAATCTTGATTCGGATATTTTTATACCAGACATCGTCGCCATGGTCTTGTAGTCCGATGTAACCTTCATGGTTTTTACCGCCCAGATTGTTCAGTAATTCAAATGCCAAAGGCCATTTTTCTTGGCTGAATTTACTTTTTTGCAACAATTCCGTCCACTGTGGCGTCCACAAATGGTATTCAAGTACGGTTTCCCCGTTTTGGGCATGGAATACAGAACCCTTGAAAACGATAATGGATGCGGTGTTCCATTCTCCGAAATCTTTGGAATTTTGCGGATTAGGCGGAATCATATCATACAAAGAAGCCGATTGTCGGTTTCCGTTTTCACCTTGTGTTGCATCCGGATGGTTGGCATTATCCAAAATCTGATATTCGGGAGAAGAAATATAAATCGGTTGCCCTTTTATTTCCCGCAACAAATACAAAATACCCGAATTGGTGCCTTTGGCCACTTTCCAATCAAACCTCAATTCGAAATTTTTGAATTTTTTGGTAAAAATAATGTCGCCGCCATCTGCATTTTGCGCTTCGCCGCCACCAGAACCGTTAAATTTGATAGCGCCGTCTTCGATGATCCATCTTCCCGGAATGGTATCTTTCAAATAACCTCTCCAACCGTTAAATGTTTTTCCGTCGAAGATCGTAACAAACCCTTCCGCATCTTTCGGAGCCAAGTCCCAATTATCCACTTGCGGATAATTGATTTCTGTGTAAGTAAGCGAATCGTTGACAGTAAATTCGGTTTCGGTTTTTTCTCCGGAAACCGTAAATGCAAAATCCGCTGTTTTTCCGCTGCCACATGCTACAAACATGCCCACAACGATTGCCACGCTAAAAAAATAAACTGTTTTTTTCATCTTGTTCTTATATTATTAAAATATTACTTTTTACCTTTTAGTTTTCACCTCCTCAAGGCATTGTCGGCAACGACCAACCAGCCCTGTAAGTATGTTTGATCAATTCCGCTGCAAATTGTTTTGCAGAAACCGGATCTGTCCAATCTTTCTTGAAGGTTGGGTGTCCGTTTTGAATTGTGAAGCCATCTTTTTTGCATATCTTGATCATTTCATCATCGGTCAGATTGGTGAATTGCATATTCTGGCCATCCCATAGCAGTTCTTTGTTGAGGCTTTGCAAACGAACAGCCAACACACCCATCACAACCATTTCGTTGAAAGGTCCTGCTTCGCTGAAATCGGAAGCCAATTTGCGACGGCTTTCATAAGATTCTTTACATGCTTCCACCCAATCCATTTCATGGCTGGTGGAGATACGCCGACGGAATTTGGGCGCTTCAGGATTACGACCGGAAAGCAACCAGGGGTCAGCTCCGTAGCATCCACAGATCAGTTTGTCTTTGGTGCCGTGAAAGCAAACATAACCACCTTGATGATTTGGATCTTTACCTGCAGGCCATCCTTCGGGAAGCATCGGTTTGATACCGCCATCCATCCATACTACTTGCACTTCGGGAAGTTTGATTTTCATCTTTTTCTTGGGTGTTCTTGCAGGGAAAGTCAGGCGAACAGATTGTGCAACCGGAGCGCAATCTTCAAGTAAGAGGGATGAATTTCCCTGTGCTTTGGTAGGATAACCCAATTCCAAACCCATGAATACCGGATGCAGAATATGACAAGCCATATCGCCGAGCGCACCGGTTCCGTAATCCCACCAACCACGCCAGTTCCACGGGTGATAGGTCTCATTATAAGGACGCATTTTAGCCGGCCCGATAAACAAATCCCAGTCTAAGGTTTCGGGAACCCACTGACCGTTTTCAGGCGTATTCAATCCCTGCGGCCAAATCGGTCGGTCGGTGAACGCTTCAACTTTTGTTATTTCACCGATTTCACCGTTGGCGATCCATTCACAAGTCAGGCTGACACCTTCGCCCGATGCACCCTGATTACCCATCTGGGTAGCTACTTTGTGCTTGGCTGCCAGATTCGTCAGCAAACGGGATTCGTAAACTGTGTGGGTCAAAGGTTTTTGCAGATATACATGTTTTCCGAGCGTAATACCCGTTGCTGCAATAATAGCATGGGTATGGTCGGCTGTTGCAACAATGACGGCATCAATCGATTTTCCCACTTCATCGTACATTTTACGCCAATCTTTGTATTGTTTTGCTTTGGGATATTCGTCAAAAACGCCTTTTGCATATTTCCAGTCTACATCGCATAACGCCACGATGTTTTCAGTTGCTTTCACGGCATTAAGATTTGAACGTCCCATACCTCCAATACCAACGGCGGCAATATTCAGTTTATCGCTCGGCGCTGTTTGACCACTAATTTTTTTACCCATAACTACACTCGGAATAATTGTCATCCCGATAGCTGCAACGCTGCTTTTTTGAAGAAAAGCTCTTCTTGACATTGAGTTTGACATAATAAAAGACCTTTACAAATGTTATTAATACTTTAAATAAATGTGCTATGGGACAAAGTTACGAAAAAGATTAAAGAAATAAAAACAGATTATACCTGAAATCAAGGAAATTATGAAAATATTTTATTTTTCATAGTCGACAACCGGCTCTTTATGTTCTTTTTTGTAAGGAAAAAATAATATTCACTTAAAATTTAGTATCTTTGCATCGTGAAACGTTGAACAGAATTTTTATTAACTAAATAAAATAAAAAATGATAAGTTACAAAGAATTAGGCTTAGTAAACAGCCGTGAACTCTTCAAGGAGGCAATTGAAGGCAAATATGCGATTCCGGCTTTTAATTTCAACAACATGGAACAATTGCAAGCCATCGTTTCGGCTTGTGTGGAAGAAAGTTCTCCGGTCATACTTCAGGTTTCGAGCGGCGCACGTAAATACGCCAACCAGACCATATTGCGCTATCTGGCGCAAGGGGCTGTGGAATACGCAAAAGAATTAGGGAAAAATATTCCTATCGTACTGCATTTAGACCATGGCGATACTTTCGAACTTTGCAAAAACTGTATCGAATACGGCTTCTCTTCTGTGATGATAGACGGTTCTCATCACGCTTACGATGAAAACGTTGAACTGACGCGAAAAGTAGTGGAATATGCGCATCAATACGATGTTACGGTAGAAGGCGAACTGGGCGTTCTGGCCGGTATCGAAGACGATGTGGTGGCAGAACAGCATACTTATACCCGTCCCGAAGAGGTGGAAGATTTCGTAGCTAAAACAGGTGTAGATTCCTTGGCGATTTCCATCGGCACTTCGCATGGCGCCAATAAATTCAAACCGGAACAATGTACGCGCAATGCCGACGGCGTCCTGGTTCCGCCCCCTTTGCGCTTCGATATTTTGGAAGCAATTGAAAAACGAATTCCGGGCTTCCCGATTGTTTTACACGGTTCTTCGTCCGTTCCGCAGGATTTGGTAAAAATCATTAATAATAATGGTGGAAAACTCAAAGATGCTATTGGAATTCCCGAAGAAGAGTTGCGCCATGCTGCCCAATCGGCTGTCTGTAAAATCAATATCGACTCCGATGGCCGTCTGGCTATGACTGCTGCTATCCGTGAAAACTTCATCCTGCATCCGGAATGGTTCGACCCACGCCAGTATTTAGGCCCGGCGCGTGAAACGCTAAAACAACTCTACAAACACAAAGTAGTGCATGTATTGGGTTCTGCAGGACACGCTTAAGGATTATTTTAAACCGCGAAGAAAAGGGAGAACCGCAAAGGGCTTGTCAAAATGTCATTATAAACGACTTTTAGATACTTCCTTTGCGGTTCTCTCTTTTCTTTGCGGTAAAAAAATTCACTTCGGTAAAAAAATTCACTTCGTTTTTACTTGCTCGGCCAATTCCTCCGCCGCTTGTTGAGTCGGCGCTTCGGTATAGATACGGATAATCGGTTCCGTGTTCGATTTTCGGAAGTGCACCCATTTGTCGGGAAAATCAATTTTCACACCGTCGATGTCGTTTACCGGATATGCGGCATATTGTTTTTTGATAGCTGTTAATAAAGCGTCTACATCCGTATCCGGAGTCAAGTCCATACGTTGTTTCGCCATAAAATAGGTCGGATATTGGGCGCGTAACGCACTTACTGTTTTGCCTGTTTTGGCCAGATAAGTCAGGAAGAGACCGATTCCTACCAAAGCATCCCTTCCATAGTGGGAAGCAGGATAGATAATACCGCCATTTCCCTCACCGCCAATTACGGCGCCGGTTTCTTTCATTTTAGCCACCACATTCACTTCTCCCACGGCAGAAGCGGTATAGGTTTTTCCGTATTTTTCGGTAACATCACGTAATGCACGGGTTGAACTCAGATTAGAAACCGTATTTCCGGGTGTATTTTGCAAAATATAGTCCGCAACAGCGACTAAAGTATACTCTTCACCGAACATTTCACCTTTCTCGGTTACAATAGCCAAGCGGTCTACATCGGGGTCTACAACAAAACCCACATCTGCTTTTTTGTCTTTTACCAAACGGGCGATTTCCGTCAGGTGTTCCGGAAGCGGCTCCGGATTATGGGCGAAAACGCCGGTAGGCTCCGCATTCAATCCGATGCTGTTTTCTACGCCCAAAGCCTTTAGCAGTTCGGGTAAAGCCAGTCCTCCCACCGAATTGACGGCATCGAAAGCTACCGTAAACCGGGCTTTCCGGATGGCGTCGACATCCACTAAGTTTAAAGCCAGCACCTGCTCTATATGTTTTTGCAAATAAGAATCATCCGTTTTTATTTTTCCCAGATGTTCCACATCTGCAAACTCGAAAGCTTCTGCTGCTGCAATTTCCAAGATTTCGTTTCCTTCCGCCGCATTCAAAAACTCACCTTTTTCATTCAGTAATTTCAAGGCATTCCATTGCTTCGGATTGTGAGATGCAGTCAGAATAATTCCTCCTGCCGCTCCTTCCATAACAACAGCCAATTCCGTTGTAGGAGTAGTAGCCAAACCAATATCGGTAACGTTGAATCCCATCCCGCTAAGTGTACCACTTACAATATCTCTGACCATTTCGCCTGAGATACGTGCGTCACGACCTACTACAATGGTGTTGGAATTAGGTTTTTTAGACTTGATTAAAGTTGCATAAGCAGCCGTAAATTTTACAATATCAATTGGGGATAAACCATCCCCGGTCTTTCCGCCGATAGTGCCGCGGATACCTGAAATAGACTTGATTAATGACATATATTACGAATTAAAACTGAAAGCTGGTATATTGCAAGTTTTTGTAAAATACAGGCCGTACATTTTGTGCATCGGAGTAGGAACCCTCTGACGATGGAATGATTATATCTACGATGGCATGTTCGCCTACATACAACAAGGGATACACCCAGCCGGTACATACGACACTGTAAACACCCTGATAAGTTTGAGAAAGTCCATATTTGAATTCTTCAGGGTAAAGCATAATCGGTTCATAATAGCCATTTAGCGAATCATTCTGAACAGCATATTTTACATCCCAACTGTGTGCATATCGAACCGTGACGGTCTGGCGGGGAATTACCCGGACGCCATTTCCGGAATCAACGACATGAATATAGACGCCCTCGTTGGTTTTGAAGTATTCTTTTTCTTTGAAAACCCTATCTTTCGGATAGCTTTCCAATATAACCAAACCATTGGCGGCAATAAACCGCTCAATCGCCTTCTTTTCCTCTCTAAGCAATTCCTGCCGACTTTTCTGGTCGTTACAGGAAACGAATAGAGATGAAAAACAAACAATTGCCGACATATAAATCAAAAAACTATTTTTGTGCAAGAATGCGGCGAAATTCGCACGACAGAAAAGTATCTTCATAAATTTTTTAAGTAAAATTTTGTTGCAAAAGTAATTAAAATATTCTTTACTACCATTTGCATTTGTATTATAAAAACTTAATTTATATCAATAAATGCTTGTAACGGGGCAAAGCCTCTTCAAAAAGTTTTACCGCTTCCTCCAGACTTCCTTGAAATTCCCCGCCTGAAGCATTCAAGTGGCCGCCACCATTAAATATTTCTTTGGCAAATTGATTGCTCGGGAAATTGCCCCTCGACCGTAATGAAATTCTGACCAAATCCTTTTCTTCCCTGAGAAAAGCAGAAAAAACAATCTTATCAATACTCAACGGAATATTGACGAACCCTTCCGTGTCACCTTTTTGCGGATTAAACTTCAGGTGTTCTTCCAAAGATAAAGTCATCAAAGCGGTCTTATATGCCTCGTACAGTTTCATTTTCCGGTAAAGCATAAATCCTTCCAACCGTATACGGTCTTTCAAGTAATTGTTGTACACTTTCGAATAAATAGCGTCCTTGTCAATCCCCTTAGTCAATAACTCACTGATTATATAGTAGATAGCCGGATTATTCGAATTATAGGTAAAAGCGCCGGTATCGGTCATCATCCCCGTATAGATACATTCGGCACAGGATTTATTTACATCTTCGTATCTGCCCATCCGGCAGATAAAACGGAATATCAATTCACTGGTAGAAGATATTTCCGGGTGCGAAATGGTTACATCACAAAATTTTTCCGGATAGGGATGATGGTCTATCAATATTTTTTTTGCCGATGAATTTTTTACCATATCCTCCAAACGGCCTATCCTCTTTAAAGTGTTGAAATCCAAGCAAAAAATCAGTTCGGCAGCTTCAATGGTTTCTTTCGTTATCTCCGGACTTTTCTCCTCAATAATGATATCGGCAGCGCCATCCATCCATTGCAGAAATCCGGGAAACTCATTGGGTACTATCACATTTGCCATTTTGCCCGATTCCAACAAAAAATGGTACAAGGCAAGCGATGAACCTATCGCATCGCCATCCGGTGAAATATGCGTAACAATAACGATTTTATCGTATTTGTCCGTCATTTTTTTTGCTTTCTGAATGCTTTCTTCAGCTATAATTTTATTTAACATTTTTCTATCGTTCAATTGTAATCAATGCGGACAAAGATAGTAAAATACTTGCAATGCTACAAGCAAGAAGAGTAAATAGAGATAGATTATTCGTTTTTTTATCAACAACAACAGCAAAAAGACGATAAGTCCCGACATACAAATCGTATCATACAAGTCCAATCGGATATTGTCAACCAATCCGTGCGGAACTGCTTCCAGCTTTTCCAGTGTTGAAATAAAAAAAGTCAACAGTTTGTTAACCGGAAACATAAGCCATCTCTGCGTTCCCAACAAGCCTTGTAAAACCAGGGAAAAGGGAAGCAGAAATAACAACAGACCCGTCAAAGGAATCGCAACGAGGTTGGTGAGTAAATAAAGGAGTGGAAACTGGTGAAAATAATACATGCTTATCGGCGCGGTTCCCAGTTGGGCGGCAGTGGAAACACAAGACAAATCCCAAATGTATTTGACAAGCGGATTCCGGGATTCATGCAAGGCTGTCAGGTGCGGATTGATTAGCAAGATGGATAACACAGCCGAAAAACTGAGTTGAAAGCCTACATCGAACAGGTACAATGGATTGTATAGCAACATAAAAAAGGCGGCGGCGCCTACCGTATTCATCGTAAAAGCCCTCAGCAGGAAACCCTTGCCGATACCCCATAAACTCAACATAATAGCGGCTCGGATTACCGACGGTCCCATCCCTGTCAGAAAAACGAATAACCACATCAACGGAATAATAATCAATTGCTTTGCCATTATTCCTTTACGACTGTTACCCAAAAAAGAAAATAGATAATAGAGTATTCCGTAAATAATAGAAAAATGTAATCCGCTGACCGACAGGATATGTGCACTTCCCGTTGCAGAAAAAGTTTGCCGCACATCGGTATCCAATTCATTGACATAGCCAAACAGAATGGCTGCTGCAACAGAAAACGATTTTTCGTCCGGAATAAGTTCCCGCAATTGCGCCAGGAAAACGCGCCGGTATTGCAGGGATGTAAACCGGATATTGAAATTTTGGCCGCCGGAATGTGTTATTTGCTGCCAATTTCCACGATAGACAAAAGCCCTGGCGGCTATACCTTGTTTACGGAGCGACATCCGGTCGATTTTTTCAAACTGCGCTTTGATTGCAAGCCGGTCCGAAGGGCGTAAAGTTGAAGCAAGACTATCTGCCGGGACATAGATAATGGCCTTTTGGCCGTTTACTTCAACTTTACACAACCATGTTTTAGGCTTTCGCACAGGGTCATCGATGATTCGGACATCGTACTCCTTTATTCCCGCTTCTCCTTGCCATTCCGATTGCATCCAACGAGACGAAGTGCGGATACCGGCTACAGAAATGCAAAGCAAGGCCAAGCCGAAACCAAACAGCCATCGCCGGTTGAAAACGATTAGCCGTGAAATGAAAGAAATGCCAATAAAAAGTAAAGAAAAAACAGCCAAATAAATCCAGCAGGGCACAAAATCCCAATAAACCTGAATAATTATCCCCGGAATAAAAAAGAGTATCAATCGCAGAAATACTGCTTGCCGCAAAGTTTTGGTCATGGCTGGTTAATTAAAAAAATCCGTTCACATACGCCTATCGACGCTGTATCTGTTATATTTCCTGTTTCATTTGTTTGATCATTTCAATAGGGTTTTCGGCTTTGAATATCGAATTACCGGCAACTAAAATATCCGCTCCTGCCTCGACCATCCATTTACCGCTTTCAATATCAATACCTCCGTCTACTTCAATCTTAGTCTTCAGGCCTCGCGAAACGATTAGTTCTTTCAGGCGACGAACTTTTTCAATTGAATGAGGAATAAATTGCTGTCCGCCGAATCCCGGATTAACAGACATAATCAGTACAAAATCAACTTCTTCAATGATGTCCGTCAACAATTCGACCGGGGTATGCGGATTCAGCACAATACCGGCTTGCATGCCGGCTTCTTTTATTTTCATGATTGTTCCGTGCAAATGCGGACAAGCTTCGTAATGAACGCTCAAAGTACTTACACCCAAATCCCGGAATCGCGTAATAAACTTATGCGGCTCAACAATCATCAAATGTGCATCTAAGGGTTTCACCGAAAATTCAGCTAAATGTTGCATCACAGGAAAACCCAAAGAGATGTTCGGGACAAAAACGCCATCCATCACATCTAAATGCAACCAATCGGCTTCACTTTGGTTAATCATCTCTATTTCAGATGCTAAATGCAAAAAATCCGCCGACAGTAACGAGGGTGCAAGCATACAAGACATAATTTGTCATTTTAGGGTGTTGTCCCACCAAGACTCGAACTTAGGCTGGCTGAACCAAAATCAGATGTGCTACCACTACACCATGGGACAATCATATTGCTTTTTTTAGAAAAGCGTTGCAAAGGTACGACTTTTTATTGAATATGCAAATTTTTTAATCATAATAATCATATCGGCGCTTCGCTGAAAGATTTGGGCAAGAGAAATTATAAAGGATTATCTTTACTGTTAATTTGTAGGGCTTTTCAAAATTATTGTGCATGCCTGATAAGGATAGTTCAATGTCCGCTGTCAATGGGTGGCAATGAGCATTGTTGCTATTATTGTGCCAAAAAATCCGGTATTTTTATAATGGTTTGGATGAAAGATTTGTTATGTTTGTTAAAGAGGCTGTTACAAGTATATTAAAAATGCCTTCTGCTTTTGCCATTCGTTACAGAAATGTACGCATAGCACACACAAAAAATTTCCACATAGCATTCACTTTTTTATTGACGAAGAAAAGAAACAAATCATTTTCACAGGTGTCGTTCATCAAAAAAGAAAAGATGCTTTGTCCCTTGACAGATAATGATATCTCCCCCCCAACATATAAACTCGTGTCGGATTGCTCGCAAACGATGTTGATTTCCGTACATGCCGGATATGGAAAATATAGAAGCCGACAATAAAAAAACCGGCTTTTCCGGCCGGTTTTTTACAAATACACCAAACTGACTGTATATCAATATTATTTTTTTGTATAAACATACCGTTCTCCGGTTTCTTCATCTATCCAGGTCATCGTGTTGCCGGATATGGTTAAAATATCTGAAAAAACCTCCCCACTGTCAGTATCCGTAAATGCTATCGTAACTTTTGGATGTTTATACACATAAGTCCCTGTTACAAAGGATTCAAAGACACCGTCATCGCCATAATCATCTTTATCGGTAATGATAACCTCTTTTTTCCCAAACGAAATCGTTGTTGTAGTACTGCCTGTACCGCCTTCCCATTGTTCGAACCATTCCCACTTAGTGCCTTCTAACGATTCTTCTTCATCTTCCGAACAACCGGTTACAAAAGTAAACAATGGCAGAACTGCCAATAAATAAAATAATTTTTTCATGCTCTTCTATATTCAAATTAATAATAAAAATTTTCGTCTCTTTAGCGTTTTATTGAAAATCAAAAAACAATATCAAGCCGCAAAGGTACAACTATTTTTGACAATAATATAAATATTACAAGAAAATTTTTCAAATAAGAGCAAATAATATGATATTTTGAAAATCAAAAAGAAACGAATCTTCTTCTACTGTGAAATTTTCAATAAAAAGTAGTTCTTTTTTCCTTTCTGCACCAAAATATATTTATCTCCCAACAAATAAGAGCTGTCAATAATTACATCGGGCGCACTTAGTTTTTCCTTGTTGATGCTCACTCCACCGCTTTGCACCAATTTGCGCATTTCACCTTTTGAAGGGAAAACAGCAGCGCTGTCCGTCAGCAAATCTACGGCTTTGATGCCTTTGGCAAGTTCTTCGCGTGAAATTTCGAATTGGGCGACTCCTGCAAAAACATCCAACAGAGTGGTTTCGTCCAGTTTTTTCAGGGTTTCTGCCGTTGAATTTCCGAAAAGGATTTGCGAGGCTTCGACTGCTGCATCGTATTCTTCCGCTGAATGAACCATTACGGTAATTTCTTTTGCCAATCGTTTTTGCAACGGACGGAGGTGAGGGGCGGCATTTTGTTCGGCAATCAGTCCGTCGATTTCGTCTTTTTCCAAGGCAGTGAAAATTTTGATGTATTTTTCAGCATCCGTATCGCTCACATTCAGCCAGAACTGGTAAAACTTGTACGGGCTGGTGTAACGGCTGTCCAACCAGACATTCCCGGATTCGGTTTTGCCGAATTTGCCTCCGTCGGCTTTGGTAATCAAGGGGCATGTCAAGGCGAAGGCTTCTCCATTCACCTTTTTGCGAATCAGTTCCGTACCGGTAGTGATATTGCCCCACTGGTCGGAACCGCCCATCTGCAGGCGGCATCCGTAATTTTCGTACAGAAACAGAAAATCATAGCCCTGAAGCAATTGATAAGAAAATTCCGTAAATGACATCCCTTCGCTGGACTCGGAACTCAAGCGTTTTTTCACCGAATCTTTCGACATCATATAATTGACGGTGATGTATTTACCGATATCCCGTATAAAATTCAGGAAAGAATAATCTTTCGTCCAGTCGTAATTATTGACCAAGATTGCCTTGTTTGGAACGTCCGATTCAAAATCAAGAAATTTAGCCAATTGTTTTTTAATAGCTTCCTGATTTTTTCGTAAAGTCGATTCATCGAGCAAATTCCGTTCCTGCGACTTCATCGAAGGGTCGCCAATCATGCCGGTAGCGCCTCCTACTAAGGCAATCGGACGATGTCCGGCTCGCTGGAAGTGTTTGAGCATCATAACGCCCACTAAATGGCCAATATGCAAAGAGTCAGCCGTAGGGTCTATCCCCAGATAAGCCGAAGTCATTTCTTTTTGAAGTTGTTCTTCCGTACCGGGCATCATGTCGTGTATCATGCCTCTCCATTTCAATTCCTCTACAAAGTTCATATATATTAATGTGCTAATGTATTGATGTGCCAACGTGCTGATAAAAGCGTGTATAAGCCAATTGACAGATGATTTTTATTTGAATTTTCCCGCAAAGGTAACAAAATATTTTTGTTCACACAATCAGGGTACAGGATCGTAGCCCTGCCCACCCCAGGGATGACAGCGAAAGATGCGTTTGGTCGCCAGCCAGGCGCCTTTGAAAGGGCCATATTTTTTGATAGCCTGCAAAGCATATTCCGAACAGGTAGGCGTGTAACGACAAGATGCCGGTGTAAAGGGAGAAATGCAATATTTATAAACATATATCGGAATCAAAACGATAAAAATACAGACTTTTTTCATGCAAAAATAAAGATGCTAATGTGGCAATGTGGCAATGTGCTGATGTTTCTCTTTCAGGGTAATTAATATCCTGCCGACTGCCGATTCTATTTCTTTATAACCGCAGAGCGCATTTCCCACAAACAGGAATGCAAGCAGGAGTCCGCTTGTGTTTTCCTGAAAATGATTTACCAATGGGTGCTTGTTCCGGCGGTAAGCCTCTTTGACTAACCTTTTTATCCGGTTCCTTTTTACCGCCCGTTTGAATTTCCGCTTGGGGACACTCACCAAAATAGCAACTGAGGCGCCTGACAAAGGCTTCTCTACAAGATATACCACACGTAATGGGAAAGAAACAAACGATGCGCCTTTTTCAAACAAAAGATCAATTTCCTTTTGGGCGGAAATACGTTCTTCTTTTTTTAAAGTATTCCGGAGGTTCTCCAAAGGGATTTATTTCTTTCCACTTTTAGGTGATTTCGGCAGGGATTTCAAATATTTTTCCAGCGCGGCGGTCATGGAAGGAGATTCCGGAGTAGGCGCTTCAATATCTAAGCGTAAACCGGCATCCCTGACAGCTTTCGCCGTCGTTGGGCCAAAAGTTCCGATAGCCGTCCCATTCTGCTCAAAATCAGGAAAATTCTTCATTAACGAAGCAATTCCCATTGGAGAGAAAAACAAAAGGATATCGTAATCGAAATCTTCATCGGCAGTAAAATCGTTACTCACTGTCCGGTACATGATAGCTTTATCATACTTTATTTTTTTATCATCCAGCGCCTTAATCAAATCTTCTTTGTGAACATCCGAAACCGGTACCAAGAAAGTTTCCTTATTGTGTTTGTTGATATAAATAATCAAATCTTCTGTCCTACCGGAAGCAGGATAGAAAATTTTACGTTTCCGGAAGATAGTGTATTTCTGTAAATAAACGGCTATCGCTTCTGTCACACAAAAATATTTCATAGTCTCCGGAATTTGTATCCGAAGTTCTTCACACAAACGAAAAAAATGATCAATACCCGTTTTAGCTGTAAAAATAACAGCCGTATGATCTAAAATATTAATTCTTTGCGCCCGAAAATCTTTCGCACTTACCGGGTCTATTTTAATAAATGGCCGAAAAACAATTTTTATACCGAATTTTTCAGCAATATCAAAATAAGGAGACTTTTCAGTCTTTGGCTCGGGCTGAGAAACAAGAATTTTCTTTAAATTTGAATCCATAAAGTATCCTTTTGCACTACATTAAACAGATAAACAAAACCTCGATATATTAACAATAGAGGTATTATTTCCTGGGTGCAAAGGTACAAAATAAAATAAAGCAAAAGCCCTTTCTTTTGAAAAAATAACAAATAAATTTTGTAAAATACTATTAATAAGAGAATAAACAGATATAAAAGAAAGAAATACATGCAAAATACATAAGCCTTTTCGACATAGAATAAAATCAAAGTCGGGATAAACAAAATAGTTCCGCTTAAACAAACTATGGAAAAAAAACTTTCTTTCCACCTGCTAATCGCTTCCTTTTTAAAAAAAACAGTTCCGGCTAATAAATAGCTTACATATTTATACAAAATAAAGATAATCAATAGCAAAGAGGTTCTTCCCATGAAAATAAACATTTGAGCCGGCATTTCCGGGGATACTATCTTTTCATGGACAGCTTGACAATAAAGAATGACAGATAGGATGAGAACGGATTGAAAACCCAACATAAGTTTATTCAACAGTTCATTATTCACAGATTCAAAAAAAATACTTTGTTGGTTATTATGCCGGAACAAACTGCTTAGCATAGAAGATAACAGCTTGGCTCTTTGGCTGATGATGTACACAAATATTAAAAAACAGGCCAAAAATACGATAAATCCCCAATTATTCGTTTCATTCCTCGCGGATATAGGTTCGCTACGCAATTCGGTAAACTGTGCAGAATAAGCAATATCACTTGCCTTTGAAACATCGGCATAATGAAACGGGGAAGGAAAAAAAAGCAGATCGGACATTTTGGCTGACAGCTAAAGATTAAAAAATTCGGATTCCAGAATTATATGCAAGGCTTCCTCCGGAGAATCAGCCACTTGCCACAGACCGGACAGATTATGGGTCATGAAATTTTCCCGGTAGAGTTTGTCTATCATAGCCAGAAGGTCGTTGTAAAAACCATTAACGTTCAATATGATAACCTTATGTGTATAAAGGCCTAACTGTTTCCACGCGATAATTTCCAACAACTCTTCCAAGGTGCCTACTCCTCCCGGAAGGGCAATGCAAGCATCTGATTTTTCCGCCATTGTGAGTTTCCTGACATGCATATCGGGCGTAACAATCAGGTTCTTGATAGCGGGATGTACCCAACCTGCATCAACCATGAACCGGGGAATAATGCCGCAGACCTCTCCGCCGTTTTCCAGAACAGCGTCGGTGAGCGTAGCCATCAATCCACTGTTGCCGGCTCCATTAATACAAGTTATCTGATTTATTGCCAATAATTTACCTAATTCCCGCGCCGCCTGAAAATACTGGGGCGGAATGTGAGAACTGGATGCCGCATATACGGTGATTGTTTTTATTTCATGCATACTGTTATTTCGAATTATTTGCAAAATTAGCAAAATTTCCGCTACCCACAATTTTAATTTTTTGTCAATTGATAAAAAAGCAGTATTTTTGTATTCTCTTTATAAATAGTAAAAAATTATGTCTGAAAATTTATTAGCAAATCTGCCTTATAAGGTAGCTGATATTCATCTGGCCGACTTTGGACGGAAAGAGATAGAAATCGCCGAGCATGAGATGCCGGGTTTAATGTCGCTCCGGAAAAAATACGGTAAAGATAAACCTTTGAAGGGTGCGCGTATAACCGGATCCTTGCACATGACCGTCCAAACAGCGGTACTTATTGAAACTTTAGTAGAATTGGGCGCAGATGTGCGTTGGGCGAGTTGCAACATATTCTCCACCCAAGACCATGCGGCGGCAGTGATTGCAGCAGCCGACGTTCCGGTTTTTGCCTGGAAAGGTGAAACACTGGAAGAATATTGGTGGTGCACCGACCAAGCGCTTCGTTTTCCCGACGGAAAAGGGCCGAATCTGATTGTCGACGACGGCGGAGATGCAACACTGTTAATCCACTGGGGCTATGCAGCCGAAAACGATGCAACTTCCATCAACCGGAAAGGCGGCAATCACGAAGAACAAGTCATCTTAGACACCTTGAACGGCATATTAAAAGAAGACAATGCCCGCTGGCATCGTACGGTAGCGGAATTGAAAGGCGTTTCGGAAGAGACAACTACCGGCGTTCACCGTTTGTACCAGATGCTCGAAAGAGGTGAATTATTGATTCCGGCAATTAATGTGAACGACTCGGTTACCAAATCGAAATTCGACAATCTCTACGGCTGCCGCGAATCCTTGGCCGACGGAATCAAACGGGCTACCGATGTGATGATTGCCGGAAAAGTGGTCGTGGTATTGGGCTATGGTGATGTGGGAAAAGGCTGTTCGAAATCCATGCGTTCCTATGGCGCCCGTGTAATTGTTACCGAAATCGACCCGATATGCGCTTTGCAAGCTGCCATGGAAGGCTTTGAAGTAACCACAATAGAAAAAGCCATCAAAGAAGGCAATATTTTTGTAACAACCACCGGAAACCGCGATGTGATTACTATCGACCACCTGAAGCAAATGAAAGACCAGGCGATTGTCTGTAACATCGGTCATTTCGATAACGAAATACAGGTCGATAAGTTGGTGAATTATCCGGGAATACAACATACCAACATCAAACCGCAGGTCGATAAATATACTTTCCCCACGGGAAATTCCCTGTTTCTGTTGGCGGAAGGACGCTTAGTCAACTTGGGATGTGCTACCGGACATCCTTCGTTCGTGATGAGTAATTCGTTTACCAACCAAACTTTGGCACAATTGGATTTGTGGAAAAACGATTACAAAATTGATGTTTATCGTTTGCCAAAATATCTCGACGAAGAAGTTGCCCGCCTGCATCTGGCCAATATCGGGGTTGAGTTGACAAAGCTGACTCCGGAGCAAGCCGCATATATCGGCGTAAATGCGGACGGCCCGTATAAACCCGAACATTACAGATATTAACAACTAATTCATGGGGAGATAACGGTCAACCCGTCATAACAACATAAAATTATGCGAATAGCCATATTATCGCCTTTTTACCCCTATCGTGGAGGCATTGCACAGTTTAGTGCGATGCTTTATAAGGAATTGGAAAAAGAACACGAAGTAAAAGCGTTCTCATTTTCCCGTTTATATCCGGGTTTTTTATTCCCGGGCAAAACACAATTGGTGGAAGAAGGCGATGATGCAATTCAAATTCCGTCTATGCGAAAGCTGGATAGTATCGGGCCGTTTTCTTATTTCCAAACAGCCGGGGAAATCAAAAAATTCCAACCTGATGTATTGGTCATTGCCTATTGGATGTCGTTCTTTTCCCCTGCTTATACATTTATTGCCAAACAGTTAAAAAGGAAAACGCGGATTATTGCGCTACTACACAATGCGTTTCCGCATGAGCCGCATTTTTTCGATAAGCCTTTGGCAAAAAGATTTTTCAAGCAATGTTCCGGTTTTATGCTTATGAGCGAGAAAGTTGAAACTGATTTGCTATCGCTTCGTCCGGACGCCCAATATTGTTTGAATCAACATCCTATCTTTGACCATTTCGGTGAACGCATCGAACAGGAAAAAGCAAGGGAACAATTAGATATCGATACAAATAAAACGACTTTGCTTTTCTTCGGATTAATTCGCGATTACAAAGGCTTGGATTTACTGATTGATGCGATGTCGCTGTTGGATGATTCTTACCAACTAATTATCGCCGGCGAATGTTACGGAGATTTCAAAAAATATCAACAGCAAATAGATGCTTCTCCTGCCGGAACGAGAATTAAAACGATGAACCGGTATATCGACGATAACGAAGTTCCCATCTTGTTTTCGGCTTCCGATTTATTGGTGACGCCTTATCGTTCGGCCACCCAAAGCGGGGTTATCCCCATTGCGTATCATTTCGAAGTTCCTGTTTTGGCGACCGATGTCGGTGGGCTGAAAGAAACCATTGAAAAAGCGGGAACAGGCCTTGTTTGTCTTCCTCAGACGGAAAGTATAGCGCAAGGTGTTCAAAGTTTATTTCAGCTTGGGAAAGAGCGTTTTATAGCCAATATCCGGAATGAAAAACAATTGCTTTCATGGGAAATTTTTGCCGGGAAATTACTCGATTTTGCCGGGCAGTTATAGATTTTTAACACAACAAATGCACCCCCAAAAATTCAGCATAAATTATGGTAGATTACATAGCAGCCGTAAGCAAAACACAAAACAGATGAAATCATTACCAATACAACTTTTAGACCTTTTGACCGGATGAGTTTTTTGGAGAAAGGCACACTGAATACCCCGGCAATTACCGACATACCGATAATAGAACCCAATCCGAAAATAACTAAATAAAGCAGGCTGCTTGCAACCGATTCTATCTGAGTCATGATTAATACAACCAAAGCGCCACTGCCCGCCAATCCGTGCACGATGCCAATTCCGTAGGAAGTTTTATGGAGATTCTTTCCGCTCAGATTTACGTGCGCATGCAAATGCTTATTGGCTCCGGCATGTTCGTGATGATGCTTGTGGACAATGATTTCTTCGTCCCTGAAAAAAACATAAAGACGGTAAGAAGCAATCAGCATCAGCATCAGTCCTACACCTGCTTCAAAATAAAAAAACGAACTGTCGGGAATATTCACCTTGAACAGAATCATGATAATTCCTATCAGGAAAATAGTGGAAGTATGACCCAAGCCCCAAAAAATCCCGTCTTTGATTGCCGGAAGTATTGTAGAACGTTGTGAAACAATATTGGTCACCGCCAACACATGGTCAGCTTCGAAAGCGTGCAAAAGACCTTCGTATAAAGCGTAAAATAAAAGAATTAACAAGGGTAATTGTTCCATAGACTATGTAAAATTAAAATGTTTTAACTCCGTTCAACGTGAATAACAGAATCGGCAACAAAATTAGGAAAATATTCTTATAATTTCCTATCTTTGAAAGTTCTTTTATAATAAAAAAACCTGCCTTTACAGAACATTTACCACCAACCATGAGCAGCGCTTCGTGGCTTTTGGTTTTTCCCGATTTTGTTATGTCTGAAATTTTTCATACCTTTGCACCGATTTTTGAAAAGCGGGTAGCGTTTTATTTGTATAAAATGATACTTGTCATCTCCGAAATACGGAGGGCCTGCGGTTGACGCATGCTTGAATATTCACTTAAAAAATGAAGTATGAGGTATTTGAAACGAATTTCTTTTTTAGCGTTCACCGCTATCTTTCTGATGGGAGCCGCTACAAAAGAAACCGGAATTACCAAAGGTATTCAACCCGGAAACCTTGCTCCGGAACTCAATTTGCAAGGATTGAACCTTATTAATGGTAAAGATTATGTTTTGTTGCAGTTTTGGGCTGCTTATGACGGTACGTCAAGAGCAATGAATACCCAAATGCACAATGTTATTGCACATTTGGGAACAGACAATATCCGACTGGCGTCTGTTTCAATGGATGAAAGCAGCGCTGTCTATGAGGGTATTGTCAAGGCAGACGGTCTGAATCCTGCAACACAGTTTAACGAACCCGCAGGGAAACATGCTGCAATTTTCAAGGCTTATCGCCTTAATTCGGGGTTCGGCAACTGGTTAATCAATCCGGAAGGAATTATCATTGCAAAAGATGTCCATCCGAAAGAAATTGCCGGATATATATCAGACTGAAGATCCTGCTATTGCCCTGTACACATACGCGGCAAGAGCGGCGCCCAAAGCGGGAGCTACGATAAACAGCCACAGCTGAGGAAGCGCCAAGGCATTTTCCGAAAAAATAGCCTGACTGATAGAGCGGGCCGGATTTACCGAAGTATTGGTCAGTGGAATACTTATCAGGTGAATCAAAGTCAGGGTCAAACCGATGGCAAGCCCTGCAAACCCTTTGGGCGAACGGGAATCCGTCACCCCTAAAATTACAATCAGGAAAATAAATGTGAGTACCAGTTCAATCGCAAAAGCGCCTAAAGCTGATAGCTGAACATAACCCGGCGCTCCGGCAAAGAATTCGCCATAACCATTTGCGGCAAAAGTACCCCGCACGCCTCCATATTGTCCGACCAAAAACGCCATAAGTCCGGCCGCCAAAACACCTCCTATTACCTGCGCCGAAATGTAAAGCCCTAAATCTTTGGCCGACATTCTTCCGGCACAAAAAACGCCAATCGAAACAGCCGGGTTCAAATGCGCACCTGAGATGTTCCCGATTCCATACGCCATGGCGACTACCGTCAGCCCAAACGCCAAAGAGACACCGGCAAAACCGATAGCGCCTCCAGCAAAAACGGCTGCACCGCAACCTCCTAATACTAAAACGAAAGTGCCGATCAATTCGGCTCCAAATTTTTGTCCTGGTTTCATACAATAAATCAATTTAAATGTAAATAATTATGCAAATATACGAAAAAATTTCTTTTCAATACCATAGAAAACAACTTTTTGCTCAAAAGAAAAGTATAAATGGGTAACGATTTGGAAACAAGTGAAGTGTTCTAGTTTGCTACGTTTTTCCATTGTTTCAAATAACTCGTTACAAATATAATACACAATAATCTTTATTTTGAAGATTCCGAAAGAATCAATATCTTCGCACAAAATATCAAAAATGGTATGAAGCGAATAAACAGGTTAAAAATCGTTCCGGTTGAGAAAAATAAAACATAAGAATATGGATTTCAATAATATACTCGAAGAATACAGAAGAACATCCCTTTCCGAAAAGGACAAAGGGACTCGTTTTGAACGACTCATGCAGTTATATCTGATGACCGAACCTTACTATGCTTCACGTTTTAGTAAAGTCTGGATGTGGGACGAGTTTCCATTCCGCAAAGATTTGGGCGGTCAGGATACCGGTATTGATTTGGTGGCTCAAACCACTCATGGCGCGTATTGGGCAATTCAATGCAAATGTTATCAGGAATCGGCAACCATTGACAAGGCTGCTGTGGATAGTTTCTTGACTACTGCCGGACGCTCGTTTATGAATGATAATGGTATGACCGCCAAATTTGAGCATTGTCTTTGGATTTCAACAACCAACCATTGGGGCAGTAATGCCGAAGAAGCCATCAAAAACCATACGCCCTCTGTTTCGCGTATTTCGCTTTATCATCTGCAAAACAGTAGCGTAGAGTGGGAGAAGCTGGCGCAAGGTTTGTCGGGCGAAGCTTCCCGCAAGCCGAAACATCAACCTCGCGAGCACCAGCAGAAAGCCATTGATACCGCCATCGCCCACTACCAAACGGCAGAGCGGGGAAAGCTGATTATGGCTTGCGGAACGTGAATAACGTTTACTTCGCTCAAGATAGCGGAAAAAATGACCGATGGCAATGGGCTTGTGCTCTTTTTAGTGCCGTCTATTGCTTTACTTGGTCAAACTTTGGATGAATGGACAACCCATGCCGCGCAGCCTGTCAATGCCATCTGCATTTGTTCAGACCCTGAAGTAAGTAAACGCAAAGAAAAAAATGAAGATACCGACAACTTTAGCATAGTAGATTTGGCTTTGCCTGCATCTACCGATGTGCCGACTATCCTGAAACAGTTGAAAGAATCTTCTGATAATGCAGGAATGACCGTGGTGTTCAGCACCTATCAATCCATTGATGTGATAGCGCGATGCCAGCAATTAACAAGGGGGCATGCCCCCTTGTCAGACGACACGAACAGCGTTTTTGACCTGATTATTTGCGACGAAGCCCATCGCACTACCGGTGTAACACTTTCCAACGAAGACGAATCGGCATTTGTAAAAGTGCACAACAACAATTTCATTGTCGGAAAAAAACGTATGTACATGACGGCAACGCCACGTCTATATCACGATGACGCCAAGAAAAAAGCCGTAGATAACGATATGATTCTCTGCTCTATGGATGATAAATCGCTTTACGGCGAAGAATTTTACCATATCGGTTTTGGCGAAGCGGTGAACAAAGGTTTATTGTCGGACTATAAAGTGTTGATATTGACAGTCAATGAGAATGATATGACAGTGGCGGCTCAGGATATGGTAACAAAAGGCGAAACAGAAATTCCTGCCGATGACATTAACAAGTTGATAGGTTGCGTCAATGCGCTCAGTAAAGAAATTATAGGCGACCAAGGTCTGGTGAAAGGCAGCGACCCCGAGCCAATGTGTACCGCAGTGGCTTTTTGCCGGAACATCAAA
>JAITQA010000151.1 GCA_031289145.1 Dysgonamonadaceae bacterium
ATGAGCTGGGGCACGGCCGTTTCCGGCTTGTCCACACTTTCGACGGGGAATACGGGGGCAATGCACAAGGAACGGAAGGGCAAACCGACAACCTGCTGGACGACGGCAGCGGCACGCACAAAGCCAAGTGGCAGTGGGACTTGCTGTTCGACCCCGGATTGATTGTTAATCCTTTTGAGGGAGATGAGGCGGGGATGGCGATGATAGACCTTCATGGTGTCAAAAATAAAGATGCGCTAAAGTTAATAAGAGATATTAATAAAATAGTTTCGAAACTGTCTATCAGCAATGATGCTTCTAAACTAATGGATATAACCAGTATGGCTTTTATAGAAAATATTCCTACCGAGAATATTGCTTCTGCAACTTCATTAGCCAATACAATGGTTGTTAGCAATAAGGATGCAGCGACCGTTATTTTTGGATTGCTGTTTGAGTTTAAATATGGTATTGGCCCGGGAACAAGAGAGTTTGGAGAAAATAGCGTGCTGACAAAGGGAGTGCAAGATTTTTATTTGGTGGAAGAAGGGCGGGAATTCTTTTACAGTAATGAAGAACGTAAAAAGTGTAAAAATAATTTACCTCAACTTTATGATAAACCAGTAAAGGTATTAGATGCTATTACAAAGGAGGGTGCATTTTATCCTGATTTTGGAGTAACAGGTATTCCAAAAGCCGGACTAAACTTAATTCAGCAATACATTAGGTGGATTTTACATGGAAATGTTGCCAGATAAAGATGGTAAATATATGGAAATGATTTTATATAATGATGTGAATTTAGAATCATTGGTATTACATTATTTTTATTTGAATGACATATCAAAATACAAACCGTTTCCTAAGGCTTTTCCACGTGAAAATGGGAAAATTACCCCATTGGGAGAAATTCAACAAATCTTAAAATGGATAGAGCCAATAAATTTAAATCGATTGAAATGAATGATATTATGAAATTTTTTAATATAGTCGTTTTATTATTTTTATTGCTATTTGTGTCTTGTAATAAAATAGGTATTAAAAATAAACCCATTCCCGTGGAACAAGTAGTTGGCATGTATGATTATGGAGAAGGCCTCATTTTAGATGCAGACTTTACATATAAGTTTTTTTATATTGATAATGATGTAGTAAAATGTGATACTGGAGTATGGTTGTACCAATCTTATAAATCATTGAAATTAAACTACATAGAAATTTATGATATTGAAGCTCAGAAAACAAATAATTACATTTTTAAGTATAAAAGAAGTGTTTTTTATGCTTGCAAACACTGGGGAAAGATCATTATAACCCATGGTTATCAAGGAGATCCTGATGGGGCGCCTGCATTGAAGTGGTATAAGAAAATAAAATGACATGGAAATGTTTTGCATTGTAAATATTTTTTAATAGTTAGCTAATAAGAATGAAAGAAAATTTGATACAAGATGAAAGAAAAAAACAATTATTAATAATAAGGGGATTAGTTGTTTTTTACATGCTATCTCTTATTATATGGGGAGTTACAGCCTTTCCTTTAGAGACGGAAATCAACATTTTGTGTAAGATATTAGATATATCTTCTGATGTTTCTCCGGAAACCCATGCCGGGTTGAAAGGATGGATTGCCGCTGTAAGAGAAGGTATTATTGTCACAAATGCAAACTATCCTTTTTTAGCGTATGGAACAGATTGGCTGGCCTTTTCACATTTAGTCATTGCAGTTGCATTTGTCGGTTTGTATATAGACCCGGTGAGGAACAAATGGATTATCTATTTTGGCATGATAGCTTGTTCAGGTATAATCCCTTTAGCGCTTATCTGCGGCGTAATCAGGGGAATACCCTTTTATTGGAGATTGATTGATTGTTCTTTTGGTATCTTTGGTTTTATTCCATTATATATCATGCACATTTATGTAAAGAAATTGGAAAGTACTACCGAATGAAAACCATCTTGTATTGCTTTTGTTATGGTTATTTCCCATAAATGCAGGTGGTTGAACAATCCGTTCAGCCGAAATATTCGGTATTTCATCGAAAATCCGCCCTTATTCGGCGAATAAGTATTGTACAGATTAATTATTCCGACTACATTTGTACACAAGTTTAAACTTGTTGTTTACGTCTAATTAATTAATATTTTATGTCATGAGAAAAAAAGTTGTAATTGGAATAATCATTATGTTTCTGGGTTTATTTCTTTTGTTCAATAATTTGGAAATAATAGACCGGTACTATTACCAATGGGTAATTTCTTGGCCGACTTTATTGATTGCCATTGGCGCAGTCTTGTTGTCCGACCGGAAAAGGGATAATCAGAGCGCAGGTATTATACTCATTGTTATCGGCGTCGTGTTTTTAATTCCGAAAATTATCAATACAAGCCTGAATGGTATCCTGTTTCCGGCGCTGATTATCGGTTTAGGCGTTCTTTTTATTGTCAGGGCAGCAACGAAAAGAAAAGATACCATAATTTTCGGAAGGGATGACCGGCATCATTTTTGCGACACTGCCGGAACTGAACATCATCCCGGTGAAGATTTCAAAGAAAAGCCTTTTACCGAAAATGTTGTGGATGGGGACGGGTTTATCAAACGGGAATACGTTTTTACCACTTCTAAGGAAAGATGGAGTTACGGCAAAATCAAACGTGTAGAAATAGAAGCGGTTTTCAGTGGCATTGAGTTGGATTTTACCCAAGCCGAACTGGCGGATAATGTAAAAACGGTCTACATCAGCGTTACATCCGTATTCAGCGGTGTAATTCTTTACGTTCCTTCCGATTGGAATATTTTGATTCAGAAAACCGGCGTATTTGGCGGATTCTCAGACAACAGGCCCCGTTATCTCAATCCGAACAAAGCCGGAGAGAAAACGGTTATCTTAGAACTGGAAGCCGTATTTGGCGGCGGCGAAATAAAAAGTTATGAATAACCCTTTCCTGCAATCTGTCTCATCTCGTCTTTTGTATATCAGTATCTGGATAATGCTTGCCGTTATCCAGATACTTCTCATGGTATATACCGGTCCAAAGGCTGAATTTACCTGTACTTTCTTTTATGATTCGCTGATATTTAATACTTTACAAGCCATAGTCATTCTTGCTTTGTGGTATCCGGCCAAGTATTACCCGGATATGGGAAATATCCTTTTGTTTTTGTTGTTCCACTTATTTTTATTACTTATCGCGTTTACTGTCTGGACTGGCGCAGGTTATCTTGTGACGAATGTTATGCTGAGCGGTGATTCGTATTATACGGAATTTTTCCTCGCTACGCTTCCCCTCCGGATTTTCTACGGTTTATTGATTTACATCATTTTTGTATTGGTTTACAATCTGTATATAAGCGCCTCCAAGTTGAAAGTGCAACGCGACACGATTGAAAATGCAAAAGCAGAACAGACATCCCTTCCGAAAGAAAAACTGACAAGAATCAGCGTGAAAAAGAGGCAGGAAATTCATGTCATTCCGGTCGGTCAAATCTTCTATATCGAAGCTAACGGCGATTATGTACTGATTCATACGGCTGAAAGCAAGTATTTAAAAGGCGGTACCATGAAATATTGGGAAGAGCATCTTCCGGATGCTATTTTTGTGCGAACACACCGTTCATTTATTATCAATATCGAACTTATTGCCAAAATTGAGTTGTACGAAAAGGAAATTTACAAGGTACGGATGAAAAACGGTAGTAGTCTGAGAATCAGCAACTCAGGATATAAATTACTAAAACAGAAGATGCAGTTGTAAGAAACCCTTATGCCTCCATCCCCCACGACCCATTCCCATTTTTTGCTCAAACTTTTTAAAAATCCATTTCGAATTTTGTAATATCCGGTTTTTTAATTACTTTTGCCCCAAACATATTACTTAACAGACATGAGAAAAATATATTTTATGCTGCTTTTGGCCATTGTATCTTTGACTGCTTCTGCGCAAAAAGGTGATTTATCCGTCGGCTTAAAAGGCGGTTATATAAGTTATTACAAAGATGGTTTATATGGGATGGACTTGTCATACCATCTTACCGATCCTTTTGAAGTTGCTTTTACGGGAATTTTTAATCCGAAAACTTCGCTGAAGAATGATATTACCAATAAAGTCAACGATTTTGCAATATATTCTGCAAACTTAGATTTGCGGATGTATCTTTTGGCTCAGCGCACCTGGGCAATGGGTCCTGCTTTGGGCGGACAGTATCTCATTGTAAATAGTAGTACTGATAATCTGCTTGATACTAAAGTTTTGGGTTTCAATATGGGCTGGCATATCCGCGCCAATGTGACGGATAATATCAAGGCGAATGGCGGCTGGCGTTATACCAACGCAAAGGAAGACCTCAGCCACCACTATTTTTATCTGGGCGTGGCATATACCTTTCAAACCTATTGATATTTTTCAGTTGATTTCTTCCGATACGATGTAACGGTTTCTATCTGCTGAGTTGCGTGTTATCAATTCCCCCATGAATCCGGCGAGGAATAGTTGCGTGCCGATTACCATGGAAACCAAGGCGACATAGAAATAAGGCGTATCGGTAATCAATGTTCCCCTGAGTCCGTTGATGATGCAATACAGTTTGGTACCGGCTACAATCAATACGGCAATCAACCCGATAAAGAACATCAGACTGCCTATCAATCCGAAGAAGTGCATGGGTTTTTTACCGAATTTGGATAGAAACCACAAGGTAAACAAATCAAGGTAGCCGTTGAAAAAGCGGTCGAGTCCAAATTTGCTCGAACCGTATTTCCGGGAATAGTGGGTAACTGTTTTCTCGCCTATTTTGGTAAAACCGGCGTTTTTTGCCAGATAGGGAATCCAGCGATGCATATCGTTGTACACTTCGATATTTTTCACTACCTGCCGGTTGTATGCTTTCAGACCACAATTGAAATCATGCAGTTTGATTCCTGAAAAAAGACGGGCCGTTGCATTAAATAATTTGGTAGGCAGCGTTTTGCTCAAGGGGTCGTGGCGTTTCTTTTTCCATCCGGAAACCAATTGAAACCCCTCTTCCGTAATCATCCTGTAGAGTTCCGGAATTTCATCCGGACTGTCCTGCAAATCCGCATCCATGGTAATCACTACTTTTCCTTCCAGCTTTTGAAATCCGTACTGCAAAGCAGGCGATTTTCCGTAATTCCGCCCGAAGCGAATGCCTTTTATGGCAGGATGCTGTTGGTGGAGTTCCGTGATTACTTTCCACGAGTCATCCGTACTTCCGTCATCAATAAAAATAACTTCAAAACTGAACCCGTTTTCTTGCATCACACGGTCAATCCATTCATACAACTCAGAAAGGGATTCCGCTTCGTTAAATAGTGGAATAACGATAGATATATCCATATTTTAAACTATAAATTAAAAACTAAGAATTAAAAACTATGAATTTTGCTACAAAGATAAAACTAATTCATAATTTGTGGCGCATAATTCAAAAAAAATACTTACCTTTGCAGCGAATTTTTTTAATAACAATAAATAAATAACTTTTAATCATGTATTTAGATTCAGAGAAGAAAAAAGAAATCTTCGCAAAGTACGGAAAGTCTAACACTGATACCGGTTCTTCAGAAGGGCAGATAGCATTGTTTTCCTACCGTATTTCGCATTTAACTGAGCATCTCAAGTTAAATAAGAAGGATTATAGCACTGAAAGATCCCTGAAAATGTTGGTTGGTAAGCGTCGCCGTTTATTAGACTATTTGAAAGAACGCAATATCGAGAGATACCGTTCAATCATCAAAGAATTGGGAATCAGAAAGTAAGATTACTTTTCGAAAGATGTTGAAAGCCTTGTGGTAGATTCCATAAGGCTTTCATATTTTCTCCCCGTAAGCCAAGTCGCCGGCATCGCCCAAGCCGGGAACGATATAGGCTTTGTCGTTCAATTCCGGGTCGATAGCAGCCACCCAGATGGTTGTTTTGTCTTCCGGGAAAATCTTGCAAGCCGCATTAATTCCTTGCTGAGCGGCAATTACGCAAGCCACATGGATTTTAGCCGGATTCCCCCTTTTCAGCAGCGTTTTGTAAGCCATATCCATAGAACCGCCTGTGGCCAGCATCGGGTCGATAACTATCAGGGTTTTGCCTTCGATGGAAGGGGAGGAGAGGTATTCTACTTCGATTGTGAAAGCGCTGTGGTCCTGATTATACTTTCTGGAAGCGGAAACAAATGCATTTTCCGCGTAGTCGAAAAATGCTAAGAAGCCTTGGTGAAAAGGCAATCCCGCCCGCAGAATGGTAGCCAGAACAATCTGTTCGTCAGGAACAGAAACAGCTTTTACGCCCAGTGGTGTTTGTATCTCTACTGTTTTGTATACCAATGCCTTACTTATCTCGTAAGACATAATTTCTCCGATACGTTCAATATTTTTTCGGAAACGCAATTTATCGCCATGTACATGAGTGTCCCTGATTTCTGCAATAAACCGATTCAGAATACTGTTGCTTGCGCCTAAATGATGAATGTCAATCATGTGTATTATATTTATACCGGTTACAAAGGTATTACTTTTCGCTGAAACAGCCTAAAATTTTCGTCCAAAAACCACTATATTCTGTCGATTTTGAATAAAATCGCTATAAAGGTAAATGAAAAACTAAACTGGAAACTGGCTAAAACTTTTTTTGAGGTGCTATGAAAAATAGTTTTAGCCAGAAATAAGGTTTTGAAATTTAGATTAAACATATAGTAAATGCAGAAGATGTTTTTGGAGCATTGTGTCGCGCCTTTAGAATTAGCAATTAAAAGTCAAACAATATGAATAGATTGACTTTGTTTTACCTGAATAATCATGCATTTTTTTAATCTGACAAAATAGGATTATTTATAACTGTCATTTACCGGCATTGATTCCAACATTTCACGCGCCGATTGGGTTTCCACCTGTACATCGTTCACAATAAGTCCGTCATTCAACAGAATAGTGCGTTCTGTAAACGTGGCTATATCCGGCTCGTGGGTGACAAAGACAATACTTTTTCCCTTGCCGTGGAGTTCTTGAAACAGGCACATGATTTCGTAAGACGTTCGCATATCAAGGTTTCCGGTGGCTTCGTCGGCGAGCAGCATGACGGGGTCGCCTGCGAGGGCGCGGGCAATGGCAACCCGTTGTTGCTGTCCGCCGGACATTTGGTTGGGCGTGTGATTCATACGGTCTTTCAAACCCACCTGTTCCAGCGCCTGTTCGGCGCGTTCTCGACGCTGTTTGTCGGAAACCGTATTGTTGTAAAGCAACGGAAGTTCCACCTGTTCCCGCGCCGATGTACGCGGCAGCAGGCTGTAGTTTTGAAACACAAAGCCGATTTTGCGGTTGCGTATGGTCGATAATTCATCTTCCGAACGTTCCTTTACGGGAATGTTGTCAATCAGGTATTCGCCTGCGGTAGGGCGGTCGAGGCAACCGAGTATATTCAATAAAGTCGATTTCCCGCTGCCGCTCGACCCCATGATGCTGACAAATTCGCCTTCGTTCACTTCAAACGAAATGCCCTTGAGCGCACGAACCGTTTCGCTTCCGACTTCAAACGTGCGTTGAAGATTTTGTATTTTAATTATGTTACTCATTGTAATTTTTTAAAAAAGATTGCTATCTATTATAAAAGACAAATGAGCGGGGGAAATATTTTAAGTGAGGGGAAAATGTGTGGTCAGAAAAAAATGATTATCTTTGCAGACCAAACTGACCAAAAATTCAAACTTTGGTCTATAAAATGGATGGGTATGGAAAAGATAATAAGAAAAGATTACATGAATCAACTTATCGGGTTGAGAAACAAAAACTTGATAAAAGTCTTGACAGGTGTAAGACGTTGCGGAAAATCTACTGTAATGCAAATGTTTCGCGATTATTTGCTTACGGAGGGCGTAAACGAAAGTCAGATAGTATTCATGAATTTTGAAGATTTTGAAAATTACAAATGGCTTGAAGATTTTGAAAATCTTTATTATCATATCATTCAACAATTGGACTTGTCGAAACCCTGTTATGTTTTCCTTGATGAAATTCAGCAGGTCAAGGAATTTGAACGCCTTGTAGACGGGCTGTATGTGAAACCCAATCTAGATGTTTATATAACAGGCTCAAATGCTTATCTGTTGTCGAGCGAATTGGGCACATTGCTTACCGGCAGATATATTTCCATTCATATTCTGCCTTTTTCGTTCAAAGAATTTTTATTGACACAGACAAATGTTTCACGTACCGACTTGCTTTTTTCCCGATATTTGGAAACAGGCGGACTTCCGGGGATTTTTTCTCTTCCCGACTTTGCCGTACAGGGTTATATTCAGGATGTCATTCAAAATATTATTCAAAAAGATGTTTTAATACGCAACAAATGGCGTAATAATGAATATTTTAATAAAACAACCGCTTTTCTGTTTGATAGTATTGGCTCCATTGTTTCCCCAAAAAAAATTACCAATTCATTGAAGACAAATAATGGTATTTCGATGTCGCACAATACGGTGGAAAATTACATTAATGCGCTTGTGAAATCATATTTGTTTTACAAGGTAAAACGGTTTGATTTAAGGGGTAAAGGGCTGTTGATGACTCAGGAAAAATATTATACGGTTGACCTCGGCTTGAAAAAATACTTTTTGGGAGATAAAATTAACCTGGACTTGGGACATAATTTGGAAAATATTGTCTATTTGGAACTTATAAGACGTGGCTATCGGGTAAACATTGGTAAAGCCGATAATACGGAAATAGATTTTGTGATTCGCAATCCGAAGGGCGACAGGGAATATATTCAAGTGGCTTGGACGACAAAAGAAGAATCAACCTTTCAAAGGGAAATTCGTCCTTTTGAACTGATAAAAGATTTCAATAAACGCATTTTGCTTACAACGGATGTTGAACCTGTAACTTCTTATAAAGGTATCCGAAAAATAAATGTAATAGATTGGTT
>JAITQA010000050.1 GCA_031289145.1 Dysgonamonadaceae bacterium
ACTCCGGTACAAAAACAAAAATTAACCTTAGACGGCGTCCTACTCTTTCATTACGGCACTGCAAATATAATTGTTTTTTATTTAATGAGATAATTTTATAGTTATATTCTTATGTTAAAATTATATAACTATCTTATTTCAAGATATCTAAAATCAGCATTGAATTGTAACTTTTTCCGGCAAAATTTCGTTACCAACAAGCGTGTAATCATGAAATCCGCAAGATTTTCACCTTGGTATTGAAGTTTTTTTCACTCTTTTTTTGTTTATTCGCGTCGGTTTTGAGTTTTTTTTCTAACTTTACATCTGAAATAGATACGGATATTAGGATATAAATGATTGTATGGTTTTTAATAACAGGGAATTAAGTTGGCTTGATTTTAACGGGAGAGTGTTACAGGAAGCGCAAGACAAGGATGTGCCGTTGTTGCAACGGTTAAGATTTTTGGGTATATTTTCGAATAATCAGGATGAATTTATACGGGTGCATCTGGCAAATCTGGTGAGGACAAACAAAATCAAAAACAAGCGGAAATCGCCGGTTTACAGTGATATTGACGGTTCACAATCGACGAAAGAATTATTGGTTTTGGTCAACAGCAGGGTCTCGGAGGCGCAAAATAAATTCGCACGGATTTACAGCGAAATTCTGTCCGAGATGGAAGAAAACGGTATTTATATTGTTGATGAACAAGAGTTAACCGACCATCAGAAAACATTTTGCCGCAATTATTTTTCGTCCGTTATAGCGCCAAGACTTGTCCCGCTGATTCTGAAAAAAAATACCGGAATACCTTTTCTAAAAGATAACAGCGCTTACCTTGCCGTGAAAATGGTTACCGGAAAAGGGAAAAACAGATATTCCATCATCGAAATCCCTGTAAGTGAATCGTGTCCGCGCTTTGTTATTCTGCCGGCAGAAGAGGGTAAAACCGTAGTTATTTTTCTGGACGATATTATCCGGCTTTGTCTGGACGAGATATTTTTCATGTTCGGCTACAAAAGTATTTCGGCGTACACATTCAGAGCTTTACGGGATGCTTATTTCTCTTTTGACGATGATATTTCCAAAAGTTTAGTCGAAAGGATGAATGCCGGACTGAATAAACGTTTGCACGGACAGCCCGTAAAGTTGGTGTATGACAATGAGATGCCGGAAGATATGCTGAATTTTATCTCGGCAAAACTCAAGCTGAAAGAAAATAAAGACCTGACTGCCGGCGGTCGGTATCATCTGATGAGCGACCTGATGAATTTCCCGAAACTGCGTCCCGAACTCGAAGATACTGAATTGATTCCATTACAGTGTCCCGATATAAAACCGTTTTCAAGTATCCTGAAAGTGATTGATACAAAAGACATTTTGCTGAATTATCCTTATCATACATTTAACCATTTTATTGACTTTCTGAAAGAAGCGGCAATAGACCCCAAAGTCGGCACTATATACATAACACTCTATCGGTTAGCCGAAAAATCGAAGGTCATAAACACGCTGATTAATGCCGCCAAAAATGGAAAGACGGTAGTTGTTATGATTGAGGTATTTGCGCGGTTCGACGAAGAACAAAATGTGGAATATTCGGAATTGATGCAGAAAGAGGGAATCAAAGTAATTCATGGAATCCGGGGCACTAAAACGCATTGTAAACTGGTATTAATCAAACGGAAAGATAAGGGCTATGTTTATGTGGGAACAGGAAATTTCAACGA
Source organism: Dysgonamonadaceae bacterium (assembly GCA_031289145.1). Taxonomy (GTDB): domain Bacteria; phylum Bacteroidota; class Bacteroidia; order Bacteroidales; family Azobacteroidaceae; genus Azobacteroides. Next base: position 1,714 of record JAITQA010000050.1, read on the forward strand.
ATCGACAGCGCAGGTTTACAGCGATTTCGGTTTGTTTACTTCAAATCCCGGAATTGTTTCGGATGCGGAGGCTATTTTCGAATTTCTGCAAAATTTCCCCACACGATTCTATACCAAGCAATTGATAGTCTCGCCGTATTTCATGAGAAAACAGTTTGAGGAACTGATAAAACGGGAAATAAAAAACGTTCAGAACGGGAAACGAGCTTATATCTACGGTAAATTCAATAACTTAACCGACGAAGGAATGATAAAATTACTCGACAAAGCAAGTCGCGCAGGGGTCGAAATCCGTTTAATAGTCCGGAGCGCTTGTTGTTTGCAAATCGGCGAACAAGATGAAAATATCAAGATTATCAGCATTGTAGATAGATTTCTCGAACATTCGCGTATGATGATTTTCCATAATGACGGCGAGGATAAAATATTCATTATGAGCGCCGATTTTATGACCCGTAACCTCGACCGCAGAATTGAAGTCGGGATTAATATCACAAACGAAAAAATAAAGCAGATATTGAAAAATGTATTTAATATTCAATGGAATGACAATGTCAAAGCCAGAGATTTGGAAAATAATTATGTGAAACAGAATAATAAACCCTGCCGCTCACAATTGGAATTGTACAAACACTTTAAGGAGTTATGAACTAAGAGTTATGAACTAAGAGTTAAGAGTTAAGAATTAAAAGAGGCTTCGCGCAGCTAACTTAACTCTTAACTCCATAAAAGGCTTCGCGTAGCTAACTTTTAGTTTTTAGTTCTTAGTTATTAACTCCTCTTAACTCTTAACTCCGTAAAGATGAGGGTATTTATTGTTGATATAGGGATAATTTCCGCATTGGGAGCCGGGACAGAAAACAATCTGTGTCAATTACTTGCTATGCGACACGGGTTGAACGGCAAATCGTCGTCGATAGACCCGGATACCGGTTATTATGTTGGAAAAGTGGCTTTAACCGACGAAGAATTGAGCGATATGTTTAAGGTAAGGACAAAGTTATCAAGAACTTCGCTTCTCTCTCTTTATGCGGTAAACGAATGTTTGAACGATTTCTGTTCAGACTGCAATTTGGGATTCATCTCCGGAACCACTGTCGGAGGAATGGCGAGCAGCGAAAATTTTTTCAGAAAATATATTCCCTGTACCGAAAATCCAAAGGTTGAGGACATTATCTATCATACCTGTGGCTCGGCAACTACTTCGATTGTGCCTTATCTCCCAAAACTGAACTACATATCTACAATAAATACAGCCTGTTCGTCGGCGGCAAATGCAATTATTTTTGGAGCGCAAAAGATTAAATCCGGACAGTTGGACGCTGTGATAGCCGGTGGCAGCGATTCGTTGTGCCGGTTTACTTTAAACGGGTTTCAATCGTTAATGATTCTTGATGAAAACCATTGTAAACCATTGGATTTAAACCGTTCGGGGCTTAATCTCGGCGAAGGAGCCGGATATTTGCTGCTCATGTCCGGTGATTTTGTCGAAAAACACGGAATTTCACCGCTTTGCGAGTTGAAATCGTATGCAAATACTAATGATGCTTTTCATGCAACCGCCTTGTCCGACGATGGAAATGGTCCATATCTCTCTATGAAACAGACATTAGACAAAGCAAACATTGCGAGCGCCGAAATCGATTATATAAACATCCACGGAACGGGAACGATAAATAACGATTTGGCGGAAAGCGCTGCCATACTGAGAGTTTTTGGAGAAAAATATCCCTCGTTGAGCTCCACAAAAGCCTATACCGGACACACTTTGGGCGCGAGCGGAGGTATTGAGGCTGTGTTTTCCGTTTTAGCAATCGAAGAACAGAAAGTATTTCCAAATCTGAACTTTACAGCGCCGATGCCGACCGGTATTATCCCCGTTTTGAAACCGGAAAAGCAAAAAATAAAATATGTACTCTCCAATTCTTTCGGATTTGGCGGGAATTGCAGCAGTTTATTGTTTTCAAAAATCTAATACCTTAATTAAAGATGAAGCATAAAATTTATATCTGTTCAAGTTCTTGTATTTCAGCTCAGGAAACCTTTGCTAACCCGGAATGGCATAACAATCTCCATAATCCGGAAAATAATTTATATCACTGTGTTGAACCTGATTACAAGGATATTTTAGACGCCGGCGTTCTTCGCAGGATGAACCGGGTACAGAAATTCAATTTATGCGCCGCTTTGACTTGCTTACAGCGTGTAAACAAGTCTGTTGACGCTATTATTATCGCCACCGGATGGGGTTGTATCGACAGCACCTACAAATTTCTGGAACGATTATTCGACCAAAAAGGATTACCCGCAAATCCGGCTGCATTTATCCAGTCGACACACAACACAATGGCTGCACAGACAGCAATATACATCAAAAATAATGCCTACAACAACACTGTAACCGATAATCAATCTCCTTTCGAACTGGCGTTGGACAATGCGCTAATCTGTATGCAAGACAATGATTATCAAAATATTCTCGTAGGCGCTTGTGACGAAATAATCCCACAATTAGCTGATTTTCTTAACAAAATCTCCAAATTCGGGAAACAGGAAATTATTGGAGAAGGAGGAACTTGTTTCATCCTGTCCAAAGAAAAAGAAAACAGCATCGCCGAAATAAAATATTTCAGCTCGATGCCGGTGGATAATGTGCCGGAGATTATCAATAATTTATCGGAGAAATATTCTGTGGATTATATATTTACAGCACAAAAAGAAAAATTTTCCACCTCTATACCTTTAATATTATATACTGATTATTTCGGGAATTTTCCGGCAAGTTCAGCCTGTGGATTGTGGCTGGCGGTAGATTGTTTAAACTCAGATAATCCCGCGATTTCTCACGCCCAAAATATCTTGTTGATCTCCAAAAATAAACAAGGAATAGCGTTTATAACGGTAGTAGGAAAATAAAGATTTTTGGGCATCATTTTTTTGATGCTGAAAAAAACATGTTTTCCCGAAGCGTCAATTTTCTGACGGACTAAATCGGCAAATCAACGTCTCATCGACAGTAAAAAAATCGGCAAAAAAAACATTTTTTTCAAAAAAAATACTGATTTTAACCAAAAAAACATTAAAATTTGTAAAAAAATTTTGCAATTGTATTATTTGATTATCTGCAAATTAGAAAAAAACAAAAATTTTTTTTTTGAAAAAAGACCTCTTATATTATTATTTTATTTAACTTGCGGCGTAGTTGTGACATTTATACGGCTATAAAACCGTATAAGTTAAATGGTACAAAACTTAAAATAAATGTAAAAAGTACAATATGGACAAGAAAATGGACAGGAGATCATTTCTCCAAAAGGGTGCTCTTATTACAGCTGGAATCACTGTTGTTCCGAGTGTTGTGATGGGAAAAAAATTTGGTTACATTGCCCCAAGTGACAAATTGAATATCGCCGTTGTTGGTATCGGAGGTATGGGAAATTCAAACATTCACGCTGTCAAAAAAACGGAAAACATTGTAGCTCTTTGTGATGTGGACTGGGCTTACAGTAAAGACGTTTTTGAGCAAAATCCCGGTGCGAAAAAATATTGGGATTGGCGTAAAATGTATGATGAAATGGGTAAAGACATTGATGCTGTTATCGTTGCAACAGCTGACCACACTCATGCCATTATCGCTGCTACGGCAATGACGATGGGAAAACATGTGTATGTGCAAAAACCATTGACTCACACGGTTTATGAATCGCGTTTGCTTACCAAACTCGCTGCACACTACAAAGTTGCATCGCAGATGGGTAATCAGGGCGCTTCGGCTGAAGGAGTGAATCTGGTTTGCGAATGGATTCAAAACGGTGAAATCGGTGATATTGTAAAAGTTGACACTTTTACCGACCGCCCAATTTGGCCACAGGGATTGAACACGCCTAAAGAAAAACAATGGGTGCCCGAAACATTGAATTGGGATTTATTCCTCGGACCGGCTAAAAAACGTCCGTTCAATGAAATTTATCACCCGTGGAACTGGCGCGGCTGGTGGGATTACGGAACAGGAGCTCTCGGAGATATGGCGTGCCACATTATGCACCCGATATTCAAGGGTTTAAAGTTAGGTTATCCTACAAAAGTACAGGGAAGTTCAACTTTATTATTAACCGATTGCGCTCCTTCTGCTCAGTCAGTTAAGTTCACTTTCCCCGAACGCCCGACAAAGAGCAAAAAAGTTAAATATCCCGAAGTGGAAATTAACTGGTACGACGGCGGCATCAAACCCGCTATGCCGAAAAACTGGCCCGCAGGCAGAAGCATGAACGACAGCGGCGGCGGAGCTATTTTCTATGGCACTAAAGATGTGTTGATTGCAGGTTGTTATGGCGTAAGACCATGGGTACTATCCGATCCTAAACATACACTCGCTGACCATCCACGCGCAGCAAGCGTTCCGAAGACCGAACGCCGCGTAGATATCAGTCACGAAATGGATTGGGTACGCGCTTGTAAAGAAAGTCCCGAAAACCGCACGGCTACAAAATCGGATTTCTCCGAAGCCGGTCCGTTCAACGAAATGGTTGTAATGGGCGTGTTGGCAGTACGTTTGCAAGCATTGGAAAAAGAATTGTTGTGGGATGGTACAAATATGCAGTTCACCAATATCGGTGATACCGAAACATTTGACCTGGTATTGTCCGACGATTTCAAAGTAGTGAACGGTCACCCGACATTCAACAAGCCAAGCAATAAAATTAATGCGAAAGAGTTTGCAGCCGAATTGATAAAGCATAATTATCTAAATGGTTACGCTCTTCCCGATATGCCGAAATAAATAATGGTATAGAAAAAATAATTAAAACTTTCCGATGATTTTCGTCGGAAAGTTTTTGATAATAATTTTGCTAATAATAATTTAAAATTAAAAATATTAATGAAAAAGTTAGTTTATGTAGTCTCGATTTTGTTAGCCGGAATGTTTATTTCCTGTGGTGGAGGAAAAAAGGCTGATACAACGAAAGTTGATGACCAGAAAGAAGTAAAAGCAGTGACGGAAAAAGTGATTGCTGCGGCTAATGGAGTTCCCGAATATACTTTGGTCGAAAAGCCACAAGTGGATCTCTCGAAATTGCCAAAAGATGCCGATGGATTTATTACCATTTTCGATGGCAAAACATTTAACGGCTGGCGCGGATACGATAAGGATAAAGTTCCCGGACAATGGGTTATCGACGATGGCGCTATAAAATTCAACGGCTCCGGAGGCGGTGAAGCTCAGGAAAAAGATGGTGGAGACCTTATTTTTGCTCACAAATTCAAAAACTTTGAGCTGAAATTGGAATGGAAGATTTCGAAAGGCGGAAATTCCGGTATCCTGTATCTGGCGCAAGAAGTGAAAGGGCAACCGATTTATATCTCGTCTCCCGAATTTCAAGTGCTGGATAATGCAAATCATCCCGATGCAACTCAGGGTGTTAACGGTAACCGTCAAGCCGCTTCATTGTACGACATGATTCCCGCTGTTCCGCAAAATGCGAATCCTTTCGACGAATGGAACGAAGCAAGTATCACTGTTTACCAAGGTTCTGTTTTCCACAAACAAAACGGACAAACAGTCGTTGAATATCATTTGTGGACTCCGCAATGGACTGAAATGCTGCAAAACAGTAAATTCAGCCAACAAAAATGGCCACTCGCTTTCGAATTGCTGAATAATCTCGGCGGCGCAAACCGCGAAGGTTATATCGGATTGCAAGACCATGGCAACGACGTTTGGTATCGCAGTATCAAAATTAAAATATTGGACTAAATCATTTTTTTAGACATAATTGAAAAAGGGAAATGGAATGTCTTTTT
>JAITQA010000128.1 GCA_031289145.1 Dysgonamonadaceae bacterium
TCAAGAATTAATTGATACCCCTCTCGCTTGGTGCGACGTTGTTTGCTCATGTGTTTTTGCCTGCAAAGGTAGGGACGGGATACTAAGTACGCAAGATGTATTTGCGCGGATGCTTACGATATTCCAAACAAAATCCCTATCTTTGTACGCAATATAAAACATTATGAAACGATCAAAATACACTTTATCCCGGTGTTCAGTATTTGCCCGTATGGAAACCGTCCGCGCCGTAACCGGAACAGTCAACTTTGTGGAATAATATCAAAACTCAAATTCGCCGACCTTGATTAATCCCTCATTTGTTGTCTGGTTCTCTTTCGACATTTGCAGGCAAACGACTTGGCGTTGTTCTCCCTTATCGGCATATTTCGTATAAATTTCCGCCATAATCGTAGAAGGCCCTTCGGCTTTCACCTGCGAATCGCCATAATAATTGACACATATTTCGTATTTCCCTTTTATGGCTTTCTTCAGCATGAACTGTTCCGGACCGTAGCCTTGCGTAATATCACGACTGATACGTCCGCCTATTTCTGTCTTGGAATGACTGTAATAGCAGGTTTCGCCGCGCGGGTCTTTGACGTGCAAATCAATATCCGTATCATTCATGTTCCAGTTGATGACCACGCGAATATCCACAGGCATGGCTTGCAACAACTTTTTATCAATAGCGGTTGTATTGAGTTTGCTGTTTTTGGCGATCAGCCGGTTCAATTCTGTAACGACTACTTCGTCGATGCCGTTGCTACGTTGATCAATATAGGAAGAATAGGATTGAGTGACCACTGCATACAAATTGTCTAAAGCCGCTTGATACTGTCCGTTATCGGCTAAGGCCAGTGCGTAATCGCGGTAACTTTGCGGCTCCATCGGTCGCCATTGGATGACTTTTTTACAGATATAGGTTTCGAGCGCATATTCTTTGTATTCTTTCAGACGGTAGCTCAGCAAGTGGTACAGCGAAGCATTTTCCAAATCTATATCGGCGATGGAAGTCAAAATGCGAAGCGCTTTTTCGCGGTCCTTGAGTTGGAAAAACCAATCCGCCATATCGAAATAGAAAGTGGGTGTGTTGATGTATTCCGGGCGCATTTTCAGGTAAATCGCGTAATCGGCTTCTACCTTGCCTGTCAGCTGTTTGGTGTATTCGTTGTCTTGTTTGAGGGGCGCCAGTCGAATAATCGGCTGTGCAGTAGTGTTGGTACTGGATATCTCGGTTTGTTTGTTATCCGATGTGACGTTGAAATCTAAGTCGTTTTCATTTACTGCTTCATCTCTCATTGATATCGACTCTGAGAAAGCAATGGTTTCTTCTAATATCGATGGTTCAGATACAGCATCCTCTACAACCACCCGATGTTCTACTGAATCAGCAATATCAACTCCTCCTTCAGAACCCCCCTCTACAGTAGCTGTTGATATATCAGCCATTTCATCAGGCAGTGGATATTTCGATTTTTTTGATTCGAAATCGGTCTTCCACCATGCCTGCAATTCGTTAGCCGCTCTTTGGGCGTTTTCTAATAAATTTTGTTGTTGTTGCAGCGTTTCTTCATCCCGTCCTTTTTTCCAATGGAAATATTCGGCTTGCAACTCGGCGGGCGGTACAATATTATAAGTAATGTAGTCCTGCAAGGTTTCGAGCACAATCAACGACGTGTTGCGGGTTACGATACCGAATTGCTGTCCGAGTTCGGTCAGTTCTTCCTTGTTCTGTTCGTAACGCATATCTAATTCATTGATTTTTTTCTGCGCCCAGAGACGGTGTATCTTTCCCTGTTGCACGGCTTCTTTGGCGTTCAGTTTAACCTTTACTCGTTTTTCCACTTGATTCCCGTAACCGAAACGCAAAGTGAGGTTGGTTTGGGAACCGTCCAATATACCAGCAATGGAAAAATTACCCTGCACCGGGGTTGCTACCGAAGGATAGACTTCCCTGACAGAATGGTTTGTTTCGATTCCAAGGAAATGCAACGTTTCGGAAAACAATTCTTTTTGGAGATGGGCGGTAGATAAAACGTTCAGGTTGATAAATTTACCATTCGTTTGTGCAGCCATCCATTTCATTGCACTGTAATCGGCTTTGGCGGATGATACAATACAGTGAACCGGACGACCGGCAAAATGCTCGCTCGAAGCAATGGCGTCGGCTTCGCTTAAAGTGGATAATCCATCGGAAAAAAATAGAAACTCATCCGAAGAAATATTTTGCAAACGGATGGCATTAAAGTTTGTACCTCCGTCGTAAATCACCGATTCCAAGGATTTTTTCAACTCCGACCAATCGCCGTTTTGGATGGAATAGGTATTTTGTTTGGTGAAACGGTTATTTAATAAATACAGGGAAACCGACAGTTTTTGCTTTTCTTTGATAATCAAATCCAAGACTTCCAATTCCTTGTTGATGTCGCGTAGCGAACCGCTTAACGAAGCGTCCCAGATGACGCCCAATTGATTGCCCCACGATTTTTTGCGGGTTTCCGTTTGGGGCATGCACGAAGCGACAAAATAATAACTGCCCGACGCCGACTGCATCCATACCTGCGGTATTTCGACAGGAGCGGGCAGGGAGAAAATCAAAGCGCGTTCGGTCTGATAGTTTTTACGGGAAAAATGAGCGACAAAATTTTCGCCCTGTTCGTCAAAGATGATTTCTTCCGATAAAATTTCTACTACTCGCGGTTTGTCTTTGCTTTTCCAAACCGTAGCGTTTACCGAAAAGTTTTCGATGGCTTCTTTATATGCCAAGGGTAAGCGGTAATAAAAGCGGTTGTTTTCGACCGCTAATTCTTCCTCGTAACCGATGGAGATGGTGCGCGTTCCGTTGGCGGGAATCGGATAAATCCGGGTGCGGAAATTATTGCCTTCCACCCGTTCGAGTAATCCGGGATCCACGCGGCGATGTTCGATTTCTTCGAATACCTGGGTTGCTTTGGCTTTCTCAACCGGCACAGCTTCGCGCATTTTTCCGTTGATGTCTAATGCGTAATGGCTGACCGTCACGCCGTCGGATAGAGGAAAGAGCAATTCGCCTTCTAATATTTTGCCCGTACGGTTTTTAAATACCATCACATACTTGGTGGAGGCGATGTTTCCGGTCACTTCCACTTGAATATCAAGCGATTGCAGATAAACTTCCGTACTATCTCCTTTGACCTTCAAGGTAGGCAGTTTCGCTTCAGGCAATTGAATTTTCTGTTTCGGATTTAAGTCGTTCCTATCCATATTTTCTGATACGGATGCATTCGATACCAATACGGTAGCGGCGGCGATAGCGATTGTTAATAACAAGCTACCCATTAAAATCGTTATAGTTTTCATCGTCTTTTTACCTTTTGTATCCCGCAAGAGGACGGTTTATGTTCATTTGAAATCTGTATTTTTGTACAAATATACTATTTTTTTCTTATTTACCTGCTGAAAAATTTAAATGTTGTGACGCCGGGATACTATCATCGTAAAATTAATCATAAATTGTTACCTTTGTGCGATTTTGACAAAAATAAAATGGAAAACAATAAAGTTTCATACAAGATTTATATTCAGGTAATACTTGCCAATGTTTTTTGGGGATTTTCATTTGTGTGGACTGATATCGTTCTTAAATCAGGTATTCCACCGATTACGCTCGTCTCGGCGCGAATGATTATTGCCACAATTTTGCTCGGTGCATGGGCGAGACATACGGGAAATCTGCAGAAAATCAAATTCAAACATTTAAAATATTTTTTAGGCTTGGCGCTTTGTGAACCGTTTTTGTATTTTTTGTGCGAAACTTACGGACAGACAATGGTATCGCCGACTGTTACCAGCGTGATTGTTGCAACAATTCCACTATTCACGCCTGTTGTGGGTTTCCTGATTTTGAAAGAAAAAATAACCCGGTCAACGATTCTCGGCATTCTTGTTTCGATGATGGGTGTTCTTGCTGTCGTTTTTATCGGCAGTAATGATTTAAGCGGGCAGGTTTTCGGTGCGGTTTTGGTTTTTGGGGCTGTTATTTCAGCTCTCGGATATGCTGTTTTTGTGAAGTATATTGTGCATCGATACAATGCTACCACGCTTGTGTTTTATCAAAATTTCATTGGTTTGATTTATTTTATTCCCTGTTTTTTCATCGTTGATTTTTCGCATATCGGCGATATGAAATTTACGTTTGCTGCTGTTTCTTCCATTGTCCAACTTTCTGTTTTTGCATCGGTTATTGCATTTATTTTTTATTCCCACGGCGTAAAAGTATTGGGTGTAACCAAAGCCGGTGTATTTTGTTATATAATTCCCGTTTTGACTGCTTTATTTGCTTTTTTTATGGTAGATGAACAGCTTGCAATCGTTCAATGGCTTGGAATGGCAGTTGTGATATTGGGCTTGTTTATCTCGCAATTGGTAAATAAATCCTGAAAAATGCCTTTTTTTGCGATAAAATCAATACCTTTGCATCTAACAGATTCAACTAATAGACGATGATTATCGACCGGATTTCCATATTGAATTTTAAAAATATAGCGGAAGCCGAATTGTCTTTTTCTCCCAAAATGAATTGTCTTTTCGGAAACAACGGGATGGGGAAAACCAATTTGCTGGATGCTTTGTATTATTTGTCCTTTACAAAAAATCATACGAATTTGCCTGACCATCAGCTAATAAATCATGACCAGGATTTTTGTATATTACAGGGATTTTATCATGATGGCGCTGTTCCGGAAGAAATTTATTGCGGCATAAAACGCAAACAACGGAAAGTTTTCAAACGAAATAAAAAAGAATACGAGCGATTGTCGGAACACATCGGTCTTGTTCCAGCCGTTATGGTTTCGCCGGACGATACGGATTTAATTCAGGGAGGAAGCAGCGACCGGCGTAAATTTGTTGATATGGTCATCAGCCAGTACGACAAAACCTATTTACGTTCGTTGATTCTATACAATAAAGTCTTGCAACAACGCAATTTTCTGTTGAAAGAAAATGCCTTTTTTTCCGACAATTCATTGTACGAAATATTGGAAGAACAAATGTGTACGGAAGGAACGTTTATCCATCAGAAACGCCGGGAATTTGTGGCCGGATTCCTCCCGGTCTTTAACGAATACCACAAGCAAATCTGCGGTGGAGGCGAAACAGTTGATTTACAATACGAATCTCAACTGAATGATTTCCCTTTAACACAAGCGGTTTTTTCTGCTAAACGGGAAAGAGACAAAATAATAGGATATACAAGTTCCGGCGCACATAAGGACGATTTTCTTTTTCTGATAGATGATTTCCTGATTCGTAAAATCGGCTCGCAAGGACAAAATAAAACCTACTTGATTGCACTGAAATTGGCGCAGTTCCATTTCTTGGTTCAAAAAAGTTCTTCCAAACCTTTGTTGTTGCTGGATGATATTTTTGATAAATTAGACGCCAATCGTGTAGAACAAATCATCGGTTTGGTGACAAGTTCCGAATTTGGACAAATATTTATTACCGACACAAATCGCAAATATTTAGACGAAATACTCTCTTCAATGGGTCATGATTACAAACTGTTTCAGGTCAAAGAAGGCACAATACAGGAACACGCATAAAGTAACACACACATGAAACGGATTAATACACAGCCAATAGGCAAAGCATTAGACGAATTTTTCGAACAAAATCCCGCTTTAGCGGATAAATTGGCGGAAACGCGCTTGCTGAATTCCTGGCGTACCGTTTTAGGACAATCCGTTTCCCGGTATACGGATAATATGTATATCAGAAACAAGACGTTGTTTGTCAAACTGAGTTCTTCGGTATTGAAAAATGAGTTGATGCTGTGCAGAGAACAACTCGTAAAGAACCTGAATCATGAAGCCGGACGGGAAGTTATTGACGGTATAATACTGATTTAGATACTGTTATTTATCAACAGCCTTTCAGTTCGCTTTATAGCCCTTCAAGGCAACCGACTCCGGCGTGGCAAGTTCTTTTTGAATGATATCTATCGCTTTTTTCACCATCAAATCATTATCTAAAATAATGGCATACAGCGCCTCTTCCCCAAAGAAATTTCCTACAATATAAGCATGTACCGTATTCAGAATCTGGTTAGCTGAAATGTTAATCAGCAGGCTTCGTTTTTTGATTCCGTATCGCTCTGCAAACTGAACAACATCATAAAGCAAATATTGCGTTTTCAGATAAGCCACCATATTTTTGTAATCGGTAAAGGTTTTTAGTTTGCTGCGATTGGCATCCGCATACAAAAACGCATAATAGCGGAAAATATCTTTGTCTTTCAGATGAAGATAATAAGAAGTGAGTTCGGTTGTGTCAAGAGAGACAAAAATATCCGGCATAATTCCGCCGCCACCGTAAACAGGCCTTCCTGCCAAGGTATGATGTATATTGTCCGTAATAAAATCAACGCTGTCTTCATGAAACTCTTCACCGTTTGAGAAACGGTCTATCCATTCCTTGTTGTATTCGTCCGCTTTCCCCATTTCATATTTCCGTTGAATATTTCTTCCGGAAGGCGTAAAATAACGGGCAATAGTAAGCCGAAGCGCAGAACCATCCGATAACTCTATTTGATTTTGTACCAATCCTTTACCAAAAGAACGCCTTCCAATAACCAAACCTCTGTCATTGTCCTGAATAGCGCCTGCAACGATTTCACTGGCGGAAGCTGAAGCCTGGTCCATCAGTATTACAATCTGGTTATCTTGTAAAGTACCTAATCCATTGGCAAATACATCTTCCCTTGGAAAAGATTTCCCTTTTGTGTAAACAATAGTTTTACCCTTGGACAAAAATTCATTGCAGATATTTACGGCCGCTTCAAAAGAGCCGCCCTTGTTCGTCCGCAAGTCGAGAATAAAAGATTTACAGCCTTTATTTAACAATTTTGCCATGGCATTAATAAACTCATCATAAGTATTCGTGGTGAAAGTATCGTATATTTTAATGAGACCAATGCCTTCTGCTACTTCATAAGCCGCTTTAATGGAAGAAACAGGTACGAAAGCCCTTGCTATTCTGTAATGAATCAGCGAGTCGGAAGTAAGTCTTTTGATACCGAATTTCACAGTAGTTCCGATTTCACCGCGTAAAATATCCTGAATTTTCTCTTCCGAAAAAGAACTGCCGACGCATAAGGAATCGTTAATCATCACAATTCTATCCCCGATAAGCAAACCGGCTTGTTCGGACGGACTACCATGTACCACACCGGTTATATACAAGGTGTCTGAATAGGTCAGGTATTCAATACCGAAACCGGCAAAATGGCCGTCCATATTTTCTTTTATAGCAGCCAATTCATTGGGGGGAATATAATTCGAATGTGGGTCCAATTCGCCTATTATCTTTGGGATAGCGCCTTCCATCAAGTCTTTCATATTGATTTTATCCACATACTCCTCATTGATGATATCCAACACAACATCAATTTTATTCTCAGGTCTGAGAAAGAATTTACGGGCAAACGATTTACCGGAAATAAAATTCCCGGTAACAAAACCGATAATTAATGCAAGTAATATCAGCACAATTACCCACCACGCTATTTTTTTTGAGTACATAAAAACCAACAAATCTTAATAATTTACTAATTCTTCTTTTCCTACATACACAACTTCTATTGCTGCTTTTTCCAATAAGTCAATCCCATCGGTCAAGCGGTATTTTTCGGAATAAACCACTCTTTTAATTCCTGCCTGAATAATCAATTTGGCACATTCGATACAAGGAGAAGCGGTTACATACAATGTAGCATCCTTACTGTTATTATTGGAGCAAGCAATTTTTGTAATGGCATTTGCCTCTGCGTGTAATACATAAGGTTTTGTCAAACCGTTTTCATCCTCACAAACATTTTCGAATCCGGCAGGCGTCCCGTTATATCCGTCCGATATAATCATTTTATCTTTAACGATAAGCACTCCCACTTGCCGTCGCTTACAATACGAGTTTTCCGCCCAGATGGCCGCCATACGAAGATATCGTTTATCTAATGCCGTTTGTTTATCAACTATTTTCATAAGTACATCATTTGCTTTTTAACGGTCATATTGAATCCGAAATGTGCTTTGCATATCCCGGTATAACTTTGTAATGCAAATTCAGCAGCAAAAGTACAAAAAAAAACACATTATCACACTTTGAATGGAGGAAAAGTAGTATTTTTGCGAAAATAAAAAATTTGAGATAGAAAAAAATATCTTTGTAACTTTATCTCCTCATCAGTTTTTCAAAAGTGTTACCCTTGCTGATATCTCCGGTATTGTAACCATTGTAAAACCAATCATGCCGTTGTTGTGATGTTCCATGTGTAAATGAGTCCGGAACGGTATATCCTTGCGCCTCTTTCTGTAAACGGTCATCACCAATGGCAGAAGCGGCATTCAAGGCTTCGTCGATATCTCCCGGTTCCAATGCATCAAATAGTTTACTTTCACGGTTTGCCCATACCCCGGCATAAAAATCGGCCTGTAATTCTAAACAAACAGATAATTCATTGGCTCTTTTTTTATTCGAACGCGCCATTTCACTATTGATTTCATCCAACGTACCCAACAATTTTTGAACATGATGACCGACTTCATGGGCAATGACATAAGCGTATGCAAAATCACCGGGAGCATGGAATTGCGCATCCATTTGTTTGAAAAAAGATAAGTCAAGGTAAATTTTCTCGTCGGCAGGACAATAAAAAGGCCCGGTAGAACTTTGAGCTGTTCCGCATCCGGAAGAAGTATAACTGTTGTATGTAATCAAAGTGGGTTTTCTATACTCTTTTCCCATCTGCCTGAAAATACTTGTCCAGATTTCTTCCGTATCATACAATACGACACGTGCAAACTCGAATAAAGAATCCTCTTCCGCAGAGTTGTATGCTTGTTCCTGATTCGGTGTGTTGTTAAATATAGCTCCTCCTCCCGCATCTTCCAACATTCCTATCAACTGTAAGGGATTTCCCCCCATTAGCCAAATGACGATAGCAATAATGATAACGCCAATACTTCCTGTACAGCCGCAACCTTTACCGCCATTGCCCAGTCCGCCTAATCTGCCCAGTCCGCCAAAACTACCTTGACTACTTTGTCCCCGACGGTCTTCTACATTTGAACTACCTTGTCTACCAGTCCATTTCATAATAATGTGTTTTTAGTTTTTTTATTTTGTAAGCCAGATTTTAATTGCTTTACGGATAGAATTCAATCCGAATTCTTCTGTTTGAATTTCTTCTTTGTCAAGAAAATACAAATCGGCGGCATCGTCATCAGGATGCAATCCGGTTAAGTCCTCTACCGTACACGCATAGAACATATCAAGCGTGTGTACGTCGAATCCGGAATAAGTGTAAATATTGGGTAATGAAAAAAGATAAACCGGTTTTTTGATAATCAA
This sequence comes from Dysgonamonadaceae bacterium, assembly GCA_031289145.1. Taxonomy (GTDB): domain Bacteria; phylum Bacteroidota; class Bacteroidia; order Bacteroidales; family Azobacteroidaceae; genus Azobacteroides. The sequence continues at coordinate 9,373 of JAITQA010000128.1, forward strand.
ACCGGTTTCTTCTTGTACTTCCCGCATGATAGCTTCTTCCGCCGTTTCGTGTAGATCAACAAATCCTCCGGGCAAATCCAATGTTCCTTTGGCAGGATCTTTTGCCCGTCGAACCGTCAATAATTGCCCCTTGGAATTGGTGATAAATATAGCAGTTGCTGCCGATGAATTGAAATAGTAAACAAATCCGCAATTTTCGCATTGCTTGGATTTGAAATTATTTTCGACAAATCGGACAGAACCACATTTCGGACAATAACTGAAAAGTGCTAAAGGATGCATTATTTCTCATGTTTCGTTTATTCAACTCCTGCGAGTTGCGGGTCTATTATGATGCGGCCGCAGTGTTCACAGACGATCGTTTTCTTACGTAATTTAATGTCCAATTGTCTCTGGGGCGGAATTTTATTGAAACAACCACCGCAGGCGTCACGTTGAATATATACCACTGCCAGACCATTGCGGGCGCTTTTACGGATGCGCTTGAAAGCGGCCAATAAACGGGGTTCGATCGTTGTTTCCAATTGTTTGGCTTTTTCCCTTACCTGCTCTTCCTGAATTTTAGTCTCGGAAACAATTTCATCCAATTCTTCTTTTTTGGATTTTAAATCAATCTGACGTTCGTCTAAAAGCGTTTTGCTTTTGACAATTTCTTCTTGAATTATTTTTGCTTCAGCCGTAAATTCCCGGATTTTTTTCTCGGCCAATTCTACTTCCAAGCCTTGAAATTCGATTTCTTTTGAAAGACTATCGAACTCCCGGTTATTCCGAACATTATCCAATTGTTCTTTGTATTTGGCTGTCAATGAGTTGGAATCGGTAATCTTGATTCGTTGTTGTCCGATAGTGGTATCTATTTCCTTGATGTCCAACTGAAAATTTTGGATGCGGGTTTGCAAACCTGCAACTTCGTCTTCTAAATCCTGAACCTCTAAGGGCAATTCTCCCCGGAGCGTTTTGATTTTGTCTATCTCCGAAAGCATCGTCTGAAGATTGTACAGGTTTATCAATTTTTGTTCAACCGATAAATCTTCAGCAATTGATTTTTCTTTCTTATCTAAGCCGGAAATACCTTGATTTTCAGCAAGGAGTACTTCTTTTTCCTCTTTTTTTGAGGAAGAAACTGCTTTTTCTTTACTAACAGCAACCGGTTTTTTTGTTTTTTTTTCAGCCGATTTTGTTTGTTTTTCTTCTTTTTTTGCCATATTTGAATTACATGTAATTTACGGGGTTTACATTCACAGTCGAAAAATGAACCGCAAAGTTAGTGATTTTTTTTGTAATAATATCATAAAAAATCTCTTTTGTAATAATTTCCGATTCATAGTGTCCCATCACAGCTAATAGAATACGATTTTCCACGTCAAAATAATCATTATACCTTGCTTCACCGGTGATAAAAATATCCGCTCCGTAAGCGATGGCTTCAGGAATCAAAAAAGCGCCGCTTCCGCCGCACAAAGCCACTTCCCTGATTTCTTTGCCTGTGAACGGAGAATGTTGAAGGCTGCCTAATTTAAAAATAGCTTTCAGTTTTTGCAGGAAGAATGCTTCATCTTCCGCGTAGGGTAGTTCTCCCACAACGCCCGATCCCACGCTTTCCCATGCTTTGTCCAATGCGTAAAAGTCATAAACAGGCTCTTCGTAGGGGTGGGTGGCCAATAAAGCCCGAAGCGCTGCTTGTTTTTTATGTACCGGCACAATGGTTTCAATCCTGATTTCCGGTTCGGTATGTAACTCCTGTATGTTCCCGACAAAAGGATTTGCGTTTTCACCGGCTCTGAATGTCCCGAACCCGGAGACATTGAAACTACAGTTGTCGTAATTCCCTGTGTGACCTACTCCTGCATTGAACAGTGCATTCCTGACCGTTTCCGCGTAAGTTTCCGGAACAAAACTCACCAATTTCAGCAAACCGTTTTTTCGGGGACTGAGTGTGCGGATGTTTTGCAGGCCGATTTTTTCGGCTAAGCGGTAGTTCACGCCTCCGAAAGCATTGTCCATATTGGTGTGCGAGGCATAAATAACCAAGTCGTTGCGGCAAGCCTTGATCACACAGCGCTCAATATACGTTTTGCCCGTCAAGGTTTTTAAAGGTTTAAAGAGTAGCGGATGGTGGGAAACAATCAGATTGCAGTCCAACTCAATAGCCTCATCCAAAACCTCTTCCGTGACATCTAAGCAAAGAAGGATGCCTGTCGCTTTCCGGGAAATATCACCGACTTGTAGCCCGGAATTATCAAAACTTTCCTGCAAGGATAGCGGTGCGAAGTCCTCCAATAATTCGATAAACTGGGAGATTTTCATACGTACGTTTTTTATTTTTGAATATTATGTTGCAAACTTACAAAAAATCCTTGAAAGAATAAGTAAATTAAAATATAGCATGGTATTTCATCAATTTCAAGATAATATGTTTTCCGTCTGCCAAAGTAGTGGCAAACAGGAACATCTCTCCACCTTCTTTCACTTTTAGTTTTTTCCTTAATGCCGCTACGGATAATGGAAAATTACGGATGGAAACATGCGCGTGATCAATTCCCTGAAGAAAAATTTTCAAGGCATTTTTGTTGAAAGAAGAAGAAGCTTCTACTTGAAAAATGCGGCCTGGAAAATCGGAAACCAATTGACTGGAAGTGTAGAGATGGCTGTCCGGATGTAATTTACAGATAGGGTAGGAGCGGGTGATGCCCTTGAAAAAACCGGCTTTCAGGATAGAAGCGTTGGGTTCATAAAGGTATTTTTCAATTTGAGAAGTATAGTCAATCCGACATTCCTTTTCCTCAGTTCGGTTGAAAGATATTTTTTGTGGCTCACCTGTTTTGCTGAAGTTCACACAAGTGATCCAGGCCTCGTTTCCGGCGTTTTTCTGCAACAAAAAAAGCAATTCTTTACATTCGTTTTCAAGGCTGACGACATGCACTTCGGCAACATTTTTCAAGACAGCCAGGGCTTGCGAAATATCAAGCATCGGTGAAAGTTTGATTAAAACATTTTCGGCCTTTTCCAAAAGCAAATCTTGGATGGCGATCAAATCCGGTTCGCAATCTTCGATGGCTGAAACTTTTTGCCCTGTATCCGAACGACGGCCGGGGTCGATGAAAATAACGTCGACAGGGTGCATTTGCTGTAAATAATCCCTTGCATCTGCATTTTCTATTTTTGCGGAATGTAAACCCAATGCCTTGAAATTGCAGGCGGCAATTTTACACAAGGCCGGTTGTTTTTCAATGTAGTAAGTTTCTTTGAATTTTGGCGCAATAAAGGCAAAGTCCACGCCGAATCCACCGGTCAGATCGGCAAAAGAAGACCCCGAAAGCAGGGAGGCTTTGTAACGGGCGGTTGCTTCTGATGAACATTGTTCCAAGGCAAGATGGGACGGATACATGATTTCGTCCGATTGAAACCAGGATGGAATTTTTTTTTCGATTGTTTGTCGGCCTTCAATCTGTGTCAGCGCTTGGGGAAAATTTATTTCTTCGGTTCCTGTTTTGGAATGGAGCGCTAATTCCCGGATATCGTCGAACCGATGTTCCCGTATAAACCGTTGCGTGGCTTCATTCTGCATCTTCTAATACGATGCGTTTTGCATCAATTTCCCCGGATAGAAACAAAGAAGCCATACTGGAGAATTTCTCTTCCGATTCAGTCGTAAAAAAGCGGCAGGTCTCATTTTTCGAACATTTCTCCGCTATTTCAGGATGCCGCTGTAAGTAGTCGGCCAGACTTTCTGCCACGAACCGGCCTTGGGATACCAGCGCTACCTGCTTCGGAAGAAAGCGCTGTATTTTATTTTCTAATAAAGGATAATGCGTACAAGCCAAAATGAGCGTATCAATCAGGGAGTCTTTTTCAAAGAGTCGGTCGATATTTTGTTTGACGAAATAATCGGCGCCGGGCTTGTCGTACTCGCCGTTTTCGACCAAGGGCACCCACATGGGACAGGCTTCTCCGGTAACGATACTATTCGGAAACAATTTTTTTATCTCAATAGGATAAGATTCGGATGTGATGGTTCCGGGTGTTGCGAGAATACCTATATGTTGTTTTTTTGTAATGTTGCCGATACATTCAACGGTTGGCCGGATAACACCTAAAACCCTTCTGTTGGGGTCTAATTGTGGAAGGTCTTTTTGTTGTATGGTTCGCAAGGCTTTAGCGGAAGCCGTATTACAAGCTAAAATGATCAACCGGCAATCTTGTTTGAAAAGCCATTTGACAGCTTGTAAGGTAAATTCGTAGACAACTTCAAATGAGCGGGTTCCATAAGGAGAGCGGGCATTATCGCCCAGATACAGATAATCGTATCCGGGCAATTTCCGCCGAATCTCTTCTAAAATGGTGAGGCCACCATACCCCGAATCGAAAATACCGATAGGCCCGTCGGCAAGGTTCACCATTTTTCTTCAGATGGATGTTATTTCAATCCTAATTTTTTCCTCACCAAAGGGGTTGCATCTAAACTTTGCGGAGAAGAATAAAGGATTGCGCTTATATTCAAAACGTATGTAAAATGATTCTCCACGGCTACCTCACCCAGGATTTTTTGAAACTTCTCCAAAATAGGCGTCACCAATGTCTGCTGTAATTTTTCTTGTTGTTCTCTGGCATATTGTTCAAAATCCTGAATTCTTGATTGCAGTTCAATTAAATCCTGCGTTCTGCGGGTTTTGATACTTTCGTTTAATTTATCCTGCTGTTCCGTAAGATCGTTTGATTTTCTCACCCAATCGTCTTGCAAAATTTTCAGTTCTGCAATAAAGGCTTCCTCTTGTTTTTTCAAAGAATCCAGCATAAGTGCATATTCAGGCATAGCTGTAACTACTTCGCCATAATTTACATGGGCAATCCGCTGTACCTCTTGTGCGAATACTGCAACCGGGAACAACATTAAAATGAATATTACAAATTTTTTGTACATAAATAATAAATAATTAAGTTTAAATTTTCAATTGTGGGCGCAAAGTTACGCAATTATTTTGAATATCCTAATTTTGTCAGGATTTCATTACTGATATCTATTTTCGGTGTAGCATAAATAATGCTTCTATCCGATGCTCTGTCAACAACCATGGCATACCCTTGTTTTTCCGAAATTTCTTTGACGGCATTGTATATCTCATCCTGAATCGGTTTGACAAGGCTTTCCCGCTTCTTAAACAATTCTCCGTCAGCGCCGAAATACTTGCGTTTCAAATCTTGCGCCGCTTGTTCTTTCGCCACGATTTCGGCTTCTCTTTTAGATTTCATATCTGCAGAAAGGAAAACCAAATCAGCCTGATAGGTCTTATAAAGGTTCTGCGCATCTTGCTGCAAAGTTTCTACTTCTGCCTGCCATTTTTTCGAAATAGAGTTTAATTGTTCGTTTGCCATTTCGTATGCCGGAATATTTTTTAATATATATTCCATATCGATCAATGCAAATTTTTGCGCTTTCGCTCCTATTGCGAAAGCCAGCAATACCGTGAATAAAATAATTTTTTTCATGTGTATATTTTTTTGATTTACTATTTAGACTATATCTATACTATTCGGTTTAAAATTCTTGTCCCAAAATAAAATGGAACTGTCCGCCCGACCTTGTTGCACCATTGGTTGGGCTGTCGAAACCATATCCCCAATCGATACCCATCAAGCCGATCATCGGGAGGAAGATTCTTGCGCCGACACCTGCGGAACGTTTCAATGCAAACGGATTGAATGTACTGATGTTATTCCATGCATTTCCGGCTTCAAGAAAGAGCAAACCGTAGATAGTAGACGTTGGTTCGAGCATAAGCGGATAACGAAGTTCGAGCGCCAAACGGGAATAGGCATAAGCTTCCTGTCCGGAGGGCGTTAAAGAACCGTTTTCGTATCCACGTAATCCGATGGTTTCTGTTGCAAAATAACTCGAATAGCCGGTCATTCCGTCTCCACCTACATAAAAAGTTTCAAAAGGCGTCCGTTTATTGGCGTTATAAGCGCCCAAAAATCCATATTCAACGCGGCTCATCAGAACCGGTGTTTTCACAACTTTTTCAGGATTTGCCAAAGGAATATAGATTTTTCCTTTGAATTTCCATTTATGAAACTCAATCCATTCATATTTTCTTGGATCTTGGCTGTCCATAGCGGAATAGTCTTTATTGTCGAACATTGAATAGGGTGGGGTGAGGCTCAACGATGCTACAAAATCCGAACCCGAACGGGGATAAATCGGACTGCTTGTCGAATTACGGGATAAGGTTATCCCCAACGAAAGGCTGTTTGCATTTCCGTTGGCAATAGGGAAATAACCGCTCCAGTTTTGCAGGATATAACGCTGAAAGGAAAGTTCACCCATCAGATTGAAAAGGTAATCCGGCCAAGAGAGTCTTTTACCATAACCTGCGGAGACACCGACAATCTTCATCGACTTGTTTTCGTCGTACGTAATACTGTAATACGGGTCATAATAATTATAGCTCTGATAATAGCTGTTTTCCATTCCGGAGGTAGACATGTAGTAAGCGCCTAAAGTAAAAGAATTGGGTCGTTTCCCGCCCAACCACGGTTCGAGGAATGAGATGCTGTATGACTGGTAATAACGGCCGTTTGTCTGTCCGCTCAAAGTAAGCGTTTGGCCTTCCCCTTGCGGGATAATTCCTTTGTAAGTATCCGGATGAATCAGGTTATTGAATGAAAAATTGGAAAATTTCACACTCACGCGACCGATAAGACCGGTTTGTCCCCAACCTGCCGAAAACTCTATCTGGTCGTTGGCCTTGGAGGTAAGGTTGTATTCGATGTCGACCGTACCGGCTTCCGGGTTTTGAGGTGTTTTGATATCCATGTGTTCCGGGTCAAAATGTCCCATTTGGCTAATTTCGCGCAAAGTACTCATTAACACTTCTTTGCTGAATAATTGTCCCGGTTTTGTGAGGAGTTCCCGACGGATAATGTCCTCGTAGAGCCGGTCATTTCCGTTAATAAGGATGCGGTTGATAGTTGCTTGTACACCTTCGAAAATCCGGATTTCAATATCTACCGAATCTTTTTCGAGATACGTTTCAACGGGATCTAATTGAGCAAAAATATATCCATTGTTGTAATAGGCATTGGCAACTGCATCATCGTCGGATTGTAAGCGTTCCCCTAATTTTTTTTGGTTGTACACGTCTCCCGGCTTCATATTCAGTACAAACTCTAAAGCAGAGGACTGGTAAAGCGTATTTCCCACCCATTTGATGTTTCGCAGGAAATATTTTTCTCCTTCTTCTACTTTTATATGGATAGCAACGTGTTTATCATCGACTTGCGCTACGCTGTCGGAGATAATTCTCGCATCACGATATCCTTTTTCGTTGTACTTGTTGATAAGATTTTCCAAGTCATTTTGGTATTCTTCCTTTACAAACTTTTTCGTACTGAATAACTTACGAATGTTCAGCATAGGCATTTTCCGCAAACTGAAGCCTTCATTGGTTTTCTTCATCGCCATTTTCAGGTCAAATTCCGAAATATTACCATTTCCTTCTATGATAATTTTCCTGATCTTGGTCTTTTCTTTCTTGTCGACGGTAATATTGAGAATGGCTTTATCTTTATTTGCCAGGTCATCGTATTGCCGGATACTGATATCGGCATTGCTGAAACCTTTTTCATCAAAATAATCTTTGGTTCTTTTTTTGATGCGGTTGACAAGATTAGGTGTTATCTGTGAGCCTTTTGCTACGCCGATTTTCGATTCCAAATCTTCTCGTTCACCTTTTTTTACGCCATGGTATTCGATAGCGGAAATGATGGGTGACAATTTCAGCGCGAGCGCTAACCAAACGCTATCGTTTGTCAGTTTTGTCGCATATATATTGGCGTCTGCAAACAAATCGTGTTTCCAAAAATTATTGATAGCTGAAGTTATCTCGTTACCCGGAACGGAAATTTTTTGCCCGGTTGTTAGTCCGGAAATACCGATTAAAATATAATCTGCGTAAACAGCGGTGTCAACTCCCGTTACCTGTATATCGGCAATAGCATATTTTTTATTGTCATTGATAGCATAAGAAATCACCGGAAGCGCGGCCGCTTTTTCGTCCCTGATAATGGGAGCAGGTATTGTATCCGTATCCGTTTTGTTTTCAGTAATATCCTGTGCCGACAAAGAAGTTATCGCAGAAGCCAGAAGGCAAAAAAGTAAAGTTTTTTTATGCATATTTAGTATTGAACGTGTTCATTTAATTTTTATTTGTTCTCTCGTTTTACCGAATCTCCTTTCTCTTCGTTGATAGTCTGTAATCGCTTCATACAGGTTTTCTTCCCTGAATTCCGGCCAATACGTATCCGTGAAATAGAGTTCGGCGTATGCCAATTGCCACAGCAAATAATTACTGATTCGGCGTTCACCTCCTGTTCTAATTAACAAATCCGGATCCGGTATCTCATTTGTAGACAAATGGGTAGAGATTGTTTTTTCGTTAATTTGTCCGATGTCCAATAAGCCGTCTTTCACCTCCTGCGCTATATGCTTTGCTGCTTCGGTTATTTCCCATCTGGAAGAATAACTGAGCGCCAAAACCAAGTTCAAGCCTGTATTATTAGCGGTTTCATGGACGCAATTCATTAATTTTTCATAAGTGAGCGGCGGTAAACGGTCTATATCTCCGATAACTTGCAAATGTACGTTATTTGTCATCAAATCCGCCGATTCCTGTCGGATAGCCGTCACCATTAAATCCATCAAAGCATCGACTTCTTCTTTGGGACGGTTCCAGTTTTCGGTAGAAAAAGTATAAACAGTCATATATTTGACGCCTAATTTCCCGGCAGCCTCCGAAACTTTTCGGACAGACACAACACCTTCTTTGTGCCCCATAAAACGGTCCATCCCGTTTTTCTGAGCCCAACGTCCGTTACCGTCCATGATAATGGCGATATGCGAAGGCAAGCGTGTCAAATCAATCTCTTCTTTTAACGACATCACAATTTATTCATTTGTACATTTTCTGTCATTAGGACCAAAGTCCCATGTGACGGAAATCATCAAGGTATTATACCAGTCTTTATTTTTAAATAGTCCGCTTTGAATTTTGTAAGGGTTTTCCAAATTAAACCCTTCCGCATTCGGAGCGTCAAAACCATCACCAAACAATCTGTGCACTTTGTATTCCAGCCCTAAATTGACCCGGTTCACAATTTTGTATTTCACACCTATCCCCAGCGGAAAGTTGATGCTTGTAAATGTCCTGTTTTCTCCGGGAGCTACCGTCAAGCCTAAACCCGCCAGTATATAAGGCGTCAACCTGCTTGTATTCAGGTAGGCGAACTTATCGCTGTAGGGTAAAAAATTAAATTCCATCTGGCCGCCCAACTCAAAAACGCTTCTATCGAATGAAACTTCAGCATGTCCGGGGAAAATATTTTCCGTATTCCGGGTATCTCCGCTTACTTTTCCAAACATCAGACCGGTTTTCAACGCCCATCGAAAATTAAAGTTCCGCCTGAAAACCAAACTTCCTGCCGGATTCCATCCCTGTAATAATGCATCGGGATTGGCGTCGCCCATATACATTGCGATGCCGGCCATTCCTCCATATTCATACTTATACTCCTGAGCAACCGCTGTTGCTCCGGTAGACAGGTCGAGTATCAGTGCCAATACTCCATACACTATATAACGATATTTTTCTGAGGCGCGTTTCATAAAAAAACTCTGTATCTATGAGAACGTTAAAATCGCTTCAAAATTATATCGTCTGTTCTTTTTAATACGCAAATTCTACTTTATTAAGGCATCCTTTCCAGATTTCAGGTAGAAAACCGGATTGTGTCCCTCCGATAATGTAAAAATATTTGTTTTCGCTGTCTGTTACGACAGATGAAAAGTAACGCGGTTCGTATTCCGTCGGCAACAGAAATACGGACAGTGATTTTGTCTGCCAAGTAGTTCCTCCGTCGATGGAATAATAAATTTCTTCATTAAACGTATCGTCGGTTAATTTACCATTCAGCAACCATAATTCATTGTTGTAGAAAAACGCATTTGCCCCTGTCATCGGCGGAAAAGAATAACGTTCTCCTGTGAGTTTAGCCCAGTATAATCCGTTTTGTGTAGACCAAGCGGCGTTTTGCACCGTTCCATTGCCGGATATGCCGCCGACATTGGTGATACGTCCTATTTTCAGTTGTATCCTACTGCAACTTGAAAAATCATGGATGGGGAAGTTGTCCGGAACAGCTTCGCCATACAACCATTCGGTAGCGTCGCCGGTAAAGGCAAAAACTTTCGTTCCCTGTTTATCCACAATCGTACTCAAACCTTCGGTCTGGTTATCTCCGGCTTCCAAAAATCCCAGGATACTCACCACCGGATATTCCGTATTTATCTTACGCCATAAATTGGCATTGGCATCGTTGGTGGTGTACAAATCGCCATTGTTCGTATAGGCGAAGACCTGGTTATTCGTAGGCAGAATATCCTTTATCACCGTATTCCCCGGTAATCCCGACAACGTTTCTGCTTGCCAGTCTACCGCGTTTGATGAACTGTAGAGTTGCAGTTGATTCTCAATTTTCGAATAGGTGAAAAATTTACCGCTGTATGCAATGGTTTTTGTTTCGTCCGTCTGTAAGAAACTCAAGTCGGAAGCGATTTTGTCATACCGTATTGAGTCCGGATTCAAGGTATGGATATTCACTTGGAAAGTATACACCTTTGTCGTTGCCTGGTCAGGTGCATAGACTTTCAGTTTCAATGGCTTTGTGATATCAAGGGAATCCCCGGAAGCAATCCATGTAGAGTCGCCTTCTGCCAGATTTGTAATATCCAGCACATTGTTTTCCGAGCCGGAACCACTTACGTAAGTCACGATTGCTTTGCAACTGTCCGGTATAACCGTATTGTGCGGTAAGGAATCATGGTTGTAGATTAAATTTCGTTCCTGGTCGATAGTAAAAGTAAGCGTTGCCAGTTCGGGTACCGAATCATGGGAAATCATGAAACCCAAAAGTTCCGCATCAGTCGATACGACATATTCATATTCCTCTTCGCTTCCCAGGCAAGAAGCCATCAGGCCGGCCAGCAACAAGGAACATAAAATACACAATCTGTTTCTTAAATACATAAAGGTAAAAGTATATTTATCAAGCTACAAAAGTAGAAACATTTTTGACTATAATCACTATCTCATTTAATATTTATGATTTTTTAGGTCTTGGCAGCATTATTATAGTAGAAATTCAGCGAATTTTCACATTTTTGAACACTTTGGAGCTGCCCTTTGGGAACAGGAGCTGCCAAACCTTTTCCCAAAACAAGCGGTGAAATTTCGATATGTGTTTCGTCCCATAAATCTTCGTCCAGAAAAGAACGCAGGAGTGTAGCGCCGCCTTCGACAATAAGGGATTGAATTTTCCGGTCGTACAAGGTAGCCATCAGTTCTTTTAAGGGGATTCTGTCGTGTGCGATTATTTTTAGGGGGTCATTCCCATTCCAATAGCGGACATTGAGTAAAGGCTTGTCTAATAAGGCTGTTCTCTTCCCAACCATAATAGCCGCTTCATTTGCTCTTAGTTTATGGACAAGCGTTTGTGTAAAAGCGTTCGAAAACCTGACCGGTTTTTGCCCATCGTTTTCTTCTCGCAGGTAATCCATAAATCCGTCGGACGATTGCGCCCATTTCAGTATAATATAGGGTCGTTTTTTTTGGATATAGGTCAGAAAACGTTTGTTCAACTTTTTGCAATCTGCCTCTAAGACACCGCAAACGACTTCGATTCCCGCTTCACGGAGTGTGTTGATTCCTCGTCCGGCCACTTCCGGATACGGGTCAATTTGCCCGATGACTACACGGGGTATTTGTTCTTTGATAATCAGTTCCGTGCAAGGAGGCGTTTTGCCGTAATGGGCGCAAGGTTCAAGATTGACATAGAGCGTAGCGTCCTTCAGGAAATTTTTGTTTGCGACGGAAGCAATGGCCAAAACCTCAGCATGCGCTTCTCCGTATTTCCGATGAAAACCTTCCCCTATAATTTTGCCTTGGTGTACAATCACCACACCTACCAAGGGGTTAGGAGCCGTAAATCCTTTCCCGTAAGTAGCCAATTGCAGGCAGCGATACATATATTTTTCTTCCCAAACCATTGCCGAAAGTGAATTATACCAAATGTTTTCTGCTGCAAAAGTAAGGAAATGGATTGATGTATGCAAGGCTTAGCTGTTAAACTTTGCGCCCTTCTTAACGGTCAAAAGTTTTTACAGCGTCGTTTCCGTCACCAACTGCCCATCAAACAGGTTCAGGATGCGTCCGGCAAAACCGGCGTCGTGCTGGCTGTGTGTCACCATGACGATGGTTGTCCCATCCTGGTTCAGTTCGGTAAGCAGGTTCATCACTTCGAGGCCATTTCTGGAATCAAGGTTACCGGTAGGCTCATCGGCGAGAATCAGTTTCGGATTGGCCACTACGGCACGGGCAATGGCGACACGTTGTTGCTGACCGCCTGAAAGCTGTTGCGGGAAATGCTTGGCGCGGTGTGTAATCTGCATCCTTTCCATTGCTTCGTTTACCTTCCGCTTGCGCTCCGACGCCGAGACACCCATGTAAAGCAAGGGCAATTCGATGTTTTCATACACATTCAACTCGTCAATCAGGTTGAAACTCTGGAACACAAAGCCGATTACGCCTTTGCGCAGTTTGGTGCGCTCCGATTCGCTGAACTTGCTGACATCGGTTTCGTTCAGATAATACTTGCCGTCCGAGAGATTGTCCAACAATCCCAGAATGTTCAACAGCGTGGATTTACCACAACCCGAAGGCCCCATTACGGCGACAAATTCACCTTCGTTGATTTCAATACTTACATCGCTCAATGCGTGCGTTTCTACTTCGTCTGTGCGAAATACTTTCGCTAATTTTTCTGTCTTAATCATAATTTTTTAATGTTACCCCCATTAGGGGAGATTTATAATTCCTAATTTTTCATCTGTAGAGACGGGGCGTGCCCCGTCTCTACGTTTAATTTTTAATAACTTCCGCCGGATTCTCCACACTCGCCCTATAAACCCGCCAACCAATGCAAAGCACAATTACGAATACCAATACCGACAATATCGCCAGATAAATCCAGGCCGGAATAGCGGTTTGTTTTACATATTTCTCCAACCATTGCTGCATGATGTAATACCCAATGGGGAAAGCGATTACCGCTCCGATAATCAGCAAGCCGAAATATTCCTTGAGAAAGATAGCGAGGATATTTCGGACGGTTGCCCCGTTGATTTTGCGGATGGCGATTTCCTTGCGGCGTTCTTCGCAGGTCAGGGAAACTAACGACACAAATCCGAAAATACAGATTATCACGCAGACCAACGAAACGAATAATAGAATTTTCAGCAAAGCGTTTTCGGATTTCAAAAAACTGTCGTAGCTTTCTTCTGCATTGAGCACTCTTTTACTATTAGCGTTGGGATATTCCGTCGCGAAAAGTTTTTCAATTTTGTCCTTACAGGTTTTCCATGTTCCCTCCTCGTATTTGAACAAAACACAATATTCTTTATAAGATGATTTTCTGTAAAAGAACGGCTTTGCCGGTACGGTAGGCGCTAAATTGTATATGTTTCTTATCACGCCTTTTACAGTCCAAGTCGTCAGCTTATTATCGTATTCCTGATAAAAACACTTTCCTACCGACTTGTCCCAACCGAATGCTTTGGCGGCGGATTCGTTAATCAACACCGTATGTTCGGTATCCGCGTTGTTTATCAGTTCGCCTTCAAGCAGACGAAATTTGTAAAAGTTCGCATATTGTTCCGTAATTTGCATATCCTCTATGTCTATATTTTCAGCATCCTCCTGTTTGCCGTCCCATTTATCAATTCTTCTGCCTGACCTGCCATTCAAAGGAAGCAAGGGTCGTGAAACGAACGCTTCCGTCACTTCCGGTATTTGTTTGATTTGATTTTCCAATACGCCGACGTCAAATCCTTCGAGCCACATATCGACGCTGCCCCTGTTTTTAAAATCAAAGCCCAAATCGGCGGTGTTGTGCAGGAAATACATTTGCTTGACGATGACGATGCTGCAAAATGCGAATCCGATACTGATTATCAGCTGAACAACAACAGAGATTTTGCGGAAACCGTTTTTATTGCCTTTCCGGATTACCGAGTGGAGTGTTCGGCGTCGGAAAACGGCTAATACCGTCCAAAACGCCAGGAGTGAAAACAGGATAACCGCCCCGATATACCAAAGCGTTTCTTCGTAAATAGCCGATAATTCCATCTGAATTTCCGATAAAGCCTGAAAAGGATGCTGTACAAGCTGAATCAACATCAATCCGAAGCAAAGCGCAATCAATAAGGTAAGGATAAACTCGACCGACAACAGCGCGAACAGCGACCGCCCCGATGCACCGCATACCCGACGTAATGCCAACTCTTTTTGCCGTATCCGGAAACGACTGATGAACAAGGTCAGATAATTGAACAGCGTGCATAAAATCACCAACACGCCTGCCAAAACAAAGAGTTTGATGTACTCAAACTTGACTTCACGTTGAATATTGGGGTCTTCGTAACGGATGGTTATGAGAGGAATAATAGTCATCTCGCCAAGTGATATACCCTCTTCTTTCTTAACTTTATGTCCATAGAGTTTTTTCCTGAACGCTTCCACATCGACGCCGGGTGCAAGTTCAATTAAGGTATGTTCTCCGGAGGAAACAAACCATCGACTGTCTTTACTCAGTGAAAGCAGAAAATCGAATGGATAATTACTTCGCTTGGGCAATCCGGTGACGACGGCGCAAATGGTATAGGCTTCACTCCATCTTGTAACCGTTTTGCCGATTGGATTTTCTTTTCCGAATAGTTGCCGGGCTTTTTCCTGCGTGATGGCTGCTTTGTTGCTTTTGGGAATCACGAAATCCCTGTTTCCCTCAATGATTTTGACGTCGAACAGGTTGAAATAAGCCGAATCTACCATGATAATATCCACCGGATATTCAACCCCATCAAATTTGATTTTATCATCCGGAAAAGGCGGAATAATTGATATCGCATGGCTTATCTCCGGAAAAGTTTCTTCCAGATAGGCTGCCAAAGGATAAGGTCCTACTCGATTGAACCCATTGGGATTGAAAATTTCCGGATGACTGATGCAATAGATTCGGTCGGCGTTTTTGTGAAAACTGTCGTACGTCATTTCGTAACGAATCCATAGCATCGCCAAGGCGAAGCAGGTAAATCCCACTGCCAGCCCAATCACGCTAATAAGCGTCTGGACTTTGTATTTCCACAAATTGCGGAATGCTACTGTTAAATAATGTCTTATCATAATTTTTATAATGATTAATGATTAGTTCTTTATCGTTTCTGCCGGATTCTCTTTCGCCGCCGTTCTTACCTTTTCAAAGATAGACAGCAGTACAATCAGGCAGGTTACGATAAAAACAAGAGCAAAAAGCCACCAACTCAAAGCCGTCTGGTAAACATGGTATTCCAACCACCGGTCGATAAAGAAATAAGCTACCGGAAGCGATAAAATGTTTCCGACAATCACCAGTAAAAGGTAATTTTTGATGAACAGAACCAGAATATCACGAATTTCCGCTCCGTTGATTTTACGGATGGCGATTTCCTTTTTCCTTTGTTCTATCGTCAGCGTGACAAGGGAATAGATACCGAACGCAACCACTAAGATACAGATAACGGACAAAAATCCGAAAATCCGGAAGAGGATTTTCTCCGGACGGTTAAATGCTTCCTGAATGCTGTTCAGCTCAATAAACCGTTTATCCGGAGCCACATATTTCGTTTTCTCTTTTTCGACAACAGCAGTTGTGTATTCCATTGCCTTGGCGCGGTTTTCCGGTTTCGTTTTGATGTAGATATACTGGTACGGAGTAAATTTCAGCACATCTTCCGTTGCCTGCTGGAAACACAAGCCCGCTATCGGATATTGCATCGTCGAATAATAATAGTCATTGGTAATCCCGCATATCTTTGCCTCATCAAGAAACGGTATTTTTACAGATTTTCCGACCGGATTTTTATCCGGCAAGGTCTGCAATTGAGCGTTATTGATAATGATATCATTCACATCGGAAAACCGGTTGCCTTTTTGCAATTGTATCTCGAAAAAGTCGAAGAAATTGGGTTCGATAACAAACATATTCATTTGCATTTGCTCATCCAGATTATCCGTAAACGCGAAATTTCCGTTATAGGATGAATACCAGTCGCCTGTTTCCGCCAAAACCGGCGTTGTCGTAAACGTAACATCCTCGATGTGCGGACTCTTGAGCAATTCCTGTCCCAACGCCCTGAAATCTATGCTCGTATAATAGCCGACGTCAATCTGCGTAATATTGTCCACCACAATCCCCTTGTCCTTTGTTTGCGTAAATCGCACCTGTTTGTATAACGAAAGAGAAATAAAGAAGAAGAAACATCCGATAAAAACCTGTATCACAATAAGCCAATTTCGCAAAACCGAGAACGAATAGTTTTTCACGCCATCCTGAAGTTGAGCGATGTGCATTTTGGCAAGACTTTTATGTTCTTCAATCTTTTTACGTACAGCATCCACATCCGCCTGTTTATGGATTTTGACATGGAAAGTTGTACGGTTCATGTTGTTATAGAATGAATTGCTTAATTGCAAATATGCTATCCTGAAGCCTGTATTTGAAGGATAATCTTTAATCACTCCGGCAATTTTCATAAAACCTGATTCGAGCGGGAATGTTTCGCCGGCGCAATCGGTTTTTCCGAAAACCGCATCGCCGTTTTCTCCGTCAGAACAATATGACTGTCATCAAACGGAATATTTTTATAACCGCCATTGACGAACTGCGAATAAAAGACGTCGAAGAACGCCGAGTCCACGCATATTCCCATCAATTTTTCGGAAACCTCGTCTTTTTTATACTGAAGTTGCCCCCAGTCCCGCATAATACTGTATGTTTCAATTTCGGGCAGCGCCTGTAGAAAATATTCGATGTCTTCTTTCGGAACTTGACGCAGTTCTGAATCCGAGCCGTCGGATAATTGTCCTATTCCACGAGTAGTGACGGTAAAAACGCGGTCAATATCCGGGTGGAAATTGTCGAAATGGTTTTCCCAGTACCACCAGTAAGTCCCCAACACAAAAGCGGAAAAACCGATGGTCAATCCCAAAATACAGAATAAATTCTGCACTTTGTATTTCTTCAAATTCCGAAATGCAATTGTCAAACAATGCTTAAACATAACTTTTAGATTTTAGTTCATTTCAATATTATCTCCTCCGCCTCGCCGAAATTATCGTATCCGGTAATGATAATCCGGTCGCCGGGATTCAAGCCGTTCAAGACCTCGTATTGGCGGGGATTTTGTCGTCCGATGGAAATCGTTATTTTCTTCGCTATGTTGCCCGATTCGTTCAGCTTGAAAATCCATTGTCCGCCGGTCGTCTGAAAGAAACTGCCTCTGGGAATCACCAGCGCATCTTCGGGTTGTTCCAGTTCGATTTGCACCCGGAAACTTTTCCCGATACGTACATTGTCCGGCGCATGGTTGCTGAAAACCAAATCGACCTCGAACTGCCGGTCGCGAATTTCAGGATTGATTTTGGTAATTTTCAGCGGATATTTTTCACCTTGCGAAGTAATCGTAGCCGGAAGACCTACTACAATCCGGTCGATGTAATATTCGCTCACTTTCGTATTAATCTTGATTTGGTCGATGACTTTCAGCTCGCCGATATTCGTTCCGGCGCTCACCCGTTCGCCCGGAATGACGCTGACAAAACTCAGTTGCCCGGCGATCGGAGCACGGACAATCAGGTTATCCAAGCGTTCGCGGCTTCGTTCGAAGCGTTTTTCTTCGCGATTTAAATCGTTGTGCATCAAATCGGTTTGAATAAGATTCAGCAGCGAATCGTGTTTCAGTTCATTCAGAATCAGGCGGGTATTTTCCTGATTGAAAACAAATTCGTCTGCGGCAACTTCATACTGGGCTTTGCTTTTGATTCCGATGTTGTATTCTTCGCGGTTCAGCACATTTTCTTTACTCAAACGGTCTAATTTATACGTTGTTTCCAGACTTTGCCGTTTCAGTTCGGAAGATTTCCGTTCCATTTGAATCTGTTTTTCGCGGTAGCTGACCTGTTGTTTGGACAATTCGTCGCGCTCATCTTCGATGGTGCGAATCAGTTCGGGATTGGTCAGTACGAGGATGGTATCACCGGCTTTCAGCAGGCTGCCGTCTTCTGCCACAATGCGTTCCACACTGCCCGATTCCAGACTGTTCAGTTTGATAGTCAGTTTGGGTTGGATGATTCCCTCCACATCCAAGTACTCCAGAAATTTATCCTGTTTCACTTCAGCAATTTCTAATTTGTCGGCTTCGTAATACAAACGGCGCGGTCCGGCGCTGATTATCATCAGATAAATCAGGAAGGCTACAAAAGCAACCCCAGCCAGAATATAATATTTATACCTGACTACCGGATGTTTTTTCTTTAATTGTATATCCATAATTATTTATTTATTTTTAATTTTCAACATAAAAAAAGCGTATAAGTCATTTTGTTGATTTACACGCTG
>JAITQA010000088.1 GCA_031289145.1 Dysgonamonadaceae bacterium
CGATTTCAAAATCAGGGTAAAAATACAGTTTCGTCTATTATGGGGTCATACAAATCTGCCGTTTCAAAACATGCACATCGTTTAGGATATGAATTTGTGTGGCAACCTAAATTTCACGACCATATTATTCGCGATAATACAGAATATCAGCGTATTTTTAATTATATTGTCAATAATCCCGCCAATTGGAAGGAGGATAAATTTTACAGCGAAGAAAAATAACTACCTTTGCCACATGAATACAGATATAAACAGCGAAATCCTAATCTACCAGTCTCCCGACGGCAACATCAAAATTGACGTCCGTTTAGAAGATGAAACCGTTTGGCTTACGCAAGCGCAAATGGGACAATTGTTTGGTAAAGACAAACGTACTATATCCGAACATATTAGTAACATTTTCAAAGAAGGCGAATTGAACGAGTCTGTGGTTGTCCGGAAATTCCGGATAACCACTCAACATGGCGCTATGGCTGACAAAACACAAGAAGTTTCTGTCAATGGTTATAACCTCGATGTTATCATTTCCGTCGGTTACCGCGTCAAATCGCCACAAGGCACTCAATTTCGTATTTGGGCGACCCAACGACTGAAAGAATACATAATCAAAGGCTTTATTTTGAATGACGAACGGTTTAAAACCGGTAATTCTATGAACTATTTCAACGAATTGCAGGAACGTATTCGCGAAATACGCCTTTCCGAACGCTTTTTCTACCAAAAAATCAAAGATATATACACCACAAGCATTGATTATGACCCGAAAGACGAAACAACCATTGAATTTTTTAAAATCGTACAAAACAAACTGTTGTGGGCAATCAGTCAGCAAACTGCCGCTGAATTGGTTTACAGACGGGTGGATGCCGGTTTGCCTTTGTTGGGAATGCAGTCGTACGACAAAAAAAATACCATTGCCGTAAAAAAGCAGGATATCAGCATTGCAAAAAACTATCTGACTGAGGATGAAATGAAATTGCTTGGTCTATTGGTAGAGCAATATCTGGCATTTGCCGAAACGATGGCGCAACAACATACGCCTATGTATATGAAAGATTGGATAGAACGTTTGGATATTATCCTGCAACTCAATGGACGAGAGTTGTTGAACCATGCCGGAAAAATCAGCCATGAAAAGGCGTTAAAAAGGTCAAGCGATGAATTTGAAAAATACAAACAAACTCAAAGGGCATTAGAACGGGAACAAAATTTAAAGGAAATCGAAGAGGATATTAAGCGATTAAAAACCAATTAAAAACAATGATGAAATTCACCGAAGAAAAATTAGAGCAGGCTTTTATCGAGTATTGGAGAATGAAAATTATCCGCATTATGCAGGCAATACGCTTGCAAGAACAGCCGATGAAGTATTGATAGAAGAGGATCTGCTCTTCTATTTACTGACAAAATACGAACACCATCAACTCACTGAAACAGAAGCAAAATCAATCATCCTTCAACTAAAAACCTTGCCCGCTTCCGACCTTTATACCAGCAATCGAACTATTCAACGGTGGTTGTCCGATGGTTTTATCCTGAAACGCGAAGACCGTAATCAGAAAGATATTCATATTCAGTTGATTGATTTCAACGGATTGGATACTCAACTTGTTACTTCAAATTTAGATACCATTGTCGCAGAACCGCTTATGCTGTATCAACCCCGTGATTATAATATCTACAAATTTGTCAATCAGTTAGAAATCACAGGCAATGAAAAACGCATTCCCGACGGCATTATTTACATCAATGGTATTCCTGTTGTGGTATTTGAATTTAAAAGCGCTATTCGCGAAGAGTGTACCATCCATGATGCTTACACGCAACTAACTGTACGATATAAAAGAGATATTCCCGAACTCTTCAAATACAATGCCTTTTGCGTGATTAGCGATGGCGTAAACAACAAAGCCGGTTCGTTTTTCGCACCGTATGAATTTTTCTACGCTTGGCGTCGGGTTGCGGGTTTGGCAAAAGAGGTGGATGGCATCGACAGTATGTTTACCTTGGTGCAGGGAATGTTGAACCGGAACAGATTGCGCGATATTATCCGTAATTTCATTTATATGCCGGACACGCCAAAAGAGAATGAAAAAATAGTTTGTCGCTACCCACAGTATTATGCCGCCAAATGTCTATACGACAGTATTAAATCGGCTCAAAAACCTGATGGGAACGGCAAAGGAGGAACTTATTTCGGGGCTACAGGCTGTGGAAAGAGTTTCACCATGCTTTTTCTTTCAAGATTGCTGATGAAAAGCCAACATTTTAGAAGTCCAACCCTTGTTTTGATTACCGACCGCACTGATTTAGACGACCAGTTGGCACGACAATTTACTAACGCAAAGGGGTTTATGGGTTTAGTCAAGCGATTGAAAGCTGCTTACGACATCCTTAAATCGCTATGTATCAAATATGATTTCACCTATCCCGACAACAAAATGATAGAATTGGCAAAAGCTGTGAAAAGAATTGTCGATACGCAAGCCAAATATCCCGATTGGAACAAAAGGGATGACATCAAGTCGGCTTTGAAAGTAGATTTGATTCTGCTGTTGGATGAATTTGGCTATCCACCTGTTGAACGGGATGAAGTGTATGTCGAGATATTTGAACAGGCTGAGAATTTCAAAAAGAACAGAGCCTGATAAAGTTTCTTCCAATGATTTTCTTATATTTCCTCAATCCCATATAATTCTTCAATTCCTTAAGCTGTGTGCAAATTGTGTGCAAATAAAAAACAAAAGAGGCTCATAATCTCTTATAAACCTCTTTGCTTCAGGTAGCGAGAGGGGGGATTGAACCCCCGACCTCATGATTATGAATCATGCGCTCTAACCTGCTGAGCTATCTCGCCATCATTTTTGCGGTGCAAAGGTAATAGTTTTTTTCAGATTATCCAAATGCGTAAGATTGTTTTTTTCATTTTTGCTTTGATTTATAAACTTTTGCTTATCTTTGTAATAGCATATTATCCCAATTTTTGTTTACAAACAAACGCATTTATGAAAATATTTACTACATCTCAAATACATGAATTAGATGAATATACGATAGCGTATGAACCGGTTGCTTCGCTTGATTTGATGGAACGCGCTGCCCAAAAATTCACCAAAGCATTTATCCGGGAAGTACCCAGCAGCCATCGTATTTTTATTTTTGCCGGCCCCGGCAATAATGGCGGTGATGCTTTAGCTATCTCCCGGCTTTTAACTGCTGAAAATTATGCTGTCGAAACCTATCTCCTTAACAACAAAGACCAATTTTCCGTTGATTGCAAAATGAATAAAATTCAGATTTTATCCCTGATTCACAGCCATTTTCATGAGATAAAGGAAATTTTACCGGCAATTGACATCAGGAAGGAAGATATTATTATTGATGGACTGTTTGGTTCAGGTTTAAGCAAACCGGTAACGGGTCTCGCTACGGATTTTGTCCGTTTGATGAATGCGTCCGGCGCCAAGATTTATGCCATAGATATTCCTTCCGGCCTGTTTGGAGAAAACAATGAACAGAATATTCCTGAAAATATTGTCAAAGCATATAAAACATTCACTTTCCATAGCCCTAAATTAGCTTTTCTACTACCGGACAATGCGCAATATACCGGCGAATGGACTGTTTTGGATATCGGGCTGCATCCGAAAGGAATAGAGAAACTGCAAACCGATATTTATTTCACCGAAAAGACAGACATTGTACCGCTAATTCACCACAGGAATCGTTTTGCCCATAAAAATAATTTCGGTCATGCGCTGATAGTTGCGGGAAGCAGAGGAAAAATAGGCGCCGGTGTCTTATCGGCAAAAGCCTGTTTGAAAAGCGGCGCCGGATTAGTTACGGTCCATGTTCCGGCTTGCGGGGAAATAATCATGCAAACGGCTTTTCCGGAAGCAATGGTCGATGTAGACAAGGAAATGAATCTTATATCCGAAGTGAATAAAATTGAATCATTTTCAGCCATTGGAATAGGTCCCGGTATCGGAACTTCCGAAAAAACAAAAGCAGCCGTAGAAAGAATATTGCTTCAGTATAAAAAACCGGTGATTCTGGATGCGGATGCCCTCAATAGCATCAGTCAACATAGGGAATGGCTGAAAATAATTCCGGCTCACAGCATTTTAACACCCCATGTGGGAGAATTTGACCGGTTAGCGGGAAATTCAACCGGTTCTTACGAACGTTTAAACAAAGCCCGGAATCTGGCTGTCGAATGCAATTGTATCGTCATCTTAAAAGGCGCTTTCACAGCCATTTGTCTTCCCAACAAAGAAGTCCATTTCAACACTACCGGCAATCATGGCATGGCAACCGCCGGTAGTGGAGATGTTCTCACCGGCCTTCTGACCGGTTTATTGGCGCAATCGTACGCTCCGGCAGAAGTCGCAAAAATCGGCGTTTATATCCACGGATTGGCAGGAGATATTGCAGCGGAAAAGTATGCTTGGGAAAGTATGCTTGCCGGGGATATAATCGAAAATATCGGGAAAGCGTATCTTTCCCTTCATTAGGGTTTCAACAGCAACTACCTACTCTCCCTCTTACACGCAGTACCATCGGTGCAACCGGGCTTAATTCACTACTAATACACTTCTACGGTCGCAATCAACGGACAAGCTTTGGCGTCCATGATGTTGATACGCAGTTTGGAGGCCTCCACCGCTTCGATCGGAAGTATCCGTTTGTGTCCGATAGTCGTGCCCGTTGCTATTATTTCCCAAGCCTTGTCTTTCCAGGCTTCCACGTTGAATTGTCTCACCCGTTGGCCTAAGCGAATATATTCCTGAATGAGTACATAGCTGATTTTCTGATATTTACCCAAATCTATTTCAAGACTGCCCGATCGTACATGGTCGTCAGTAGCCCAGTAGGTGTCTTTGTCTCCATCGGTCACATTGGCGGCTGCATATTGTTTGGATTTGCCGCGGTAGGTGTCGGCCGACACTGGAGCATTCGCTGCCAGATTCTTCGAGAATGTGGCGTCCAACAATTGCTTCCACGCTCGCAACGCCTTCACATCTTTTTCGTGAATTTGTCCGCGCCTGTCAGGAGGCAAATTGAGCAGAAAGTTGGAACCGCGCCCTACCGATTCGAGGTAGCATTTCAACAGATTCTCTGGCGTACGCACTTCGTCGTCTTCCGTTTCGTGATAGAACCATCCCGGACGAATGGACACATCGACTTCAGCAGGCACCCAGGAGGTTCCATCTTGCGATCCGTTGTTCAATAGCCGGTTAATATCCGGTTTGCCCGGATACAAGGTATCAACGGAGAGTGTATTCCAGTTCGTTTCGCCGGAGAAACCGCTCTCATTGCCACACCAGCGGATGTCCGGCCCCGCATCGCTGAATATCACTGCCTGGGGCGCCAGTTTGCGTACGATAGTGTGCGTGTTTGGCCAGTCGTAGTAGGTGCGGTTGTCTATTTTCCGTCGTTCACGGGCGCCGCCGTAGTAGCCGTCACCGCCATTAGCGCCGTCGAACCAAACTTCGGAAACTTCGCCGTAATTGCTGAGCAATTCCGTGAGTTGGTTGCGGTAATATGAAATATACTCCGGCGCGGCATACTGTGCAAAATTCCGGTCCCAGGGCGAAAGATACACGCCAAAGAACAGACCATGCCTGCGGCAGGCGTCGGATACTTCCTTCACCACATCGCCCTGTCCATCGCGAAAAGGACTGTTTTTGACGGAATGTTCCGTATAGGCGCTTGGCCAAAGGCAAAATCCGTCATGATGCTTGCAGGTTAGAATCAAACCCTTCAAACCGGCTTCCTGAATGGTAGTCACCCACTGTTCGGCATCGAAAGCGGTGGGATTGAAGATAGATGGACTTTCGTCTCCATAGCCCCACTCCTTACCGGTGAAAGTGTTGGTGGTAAAATGGATAAACGCATATTGCTCCCGATCGTGCCATGCTAACTGATTTTCATCGGGCACAGGCCATATAGCTTCAGGAGGCGCCACTTCCATTTGGCATGCACTGAAAAACAGCAGCAAATTCATACTTAGTACAAATAGATTCTTCATGTGAAAATTAATGTAATGACAAAAAAGCCGTTCAAATATTACTACTTGAACGGCTTCTTCTTAAAAACGGCAGCTACCTACTCTCCCACTTACACGCAGTACCATCGGCGCAACCGGGCTTAACTTCTCTGTTCGGAATGGGAAGAGGTGGAACCCCGGCGCTGTAACTACCTTAATTTCTTTGTTGTTATAACATTCTGGTAAAACAAGAACACGCAAAGTGTATGCCTTCTTTTTGAAAGACAATTTTCAGGTGATTAGTACTGCTCGGCTATGACGTTACCGCCTTTACACCTGCAGCCTATCTACGTCGTAGTCTACGACGACCTTATAAGGAAATCTTATCTTGAGGCTGGCTTCGCACTTAGATGCTTTCAGCGCTTATCCATTCCAAACTTAGCTACCCGGCCATGCCGCTGGCGCGACAACCGGTTCACCAGAGGTCTGTCCAACACGGTCCTCTCGTACTAGTGTCAGTTCCCCGCAAATTTCCTGCGCCCACAACAGATAGAGACCGAACTGTCTCACGACGTTCTGAACCCAGCTCGCGTGCCACTTTAATGGGCGAACAGCCCAACCCTTGGGACCTTCTCCAGCCCCAGGATGTGA
>JAITQA010000060.1 GCA_031289145.1 Dysgonamonadaceae bacterium
TCGTATCGTCATTGCGAGGGCGAAGCCCGAAGCAATCCGGAGAAAGAGATGTAGTAATTAGATTGCTTCAGCCTTCGGCTTCGCAATGACGGCAAAATATAATTTACTTAACACTAAAAACTAAAAGTTAAAAACTAAAAATTGATAAATGCGTATCCCCGTCCCGCAGGGAGAGCACTTTATCATCCGCAGGTTGCGCTTCGCTCCACTTGCGGGCAAACATGATTGTTATAAACCCGCACAAAAAAAGGGCGCCACTGGCGCCCTTTTCTTTTATAGATTAATTGTTAATTTTTATTTAACAACAACTTTCACTACCTTAGAACCGTTCTTCACGATTACTACACCCTTAGGAGCAGCAAGGATTTGATCGGCTCCGGAGATAACAGCAGACTTGATTAAGCGTCCGTCGATGGTATAAAGATCAACTTTACCGCTTCCTTCAAGCACTCTTACACCTCCGTCTACAGCGAAGATACCTGATTTACCGATTACTTGAATGCCGGTACCGCCGGCAATCTTACTATATTGGAAGATCAAAGCATCTTTCAAATCTTTCACAAATACCAAGTGGTTATTTACTTCAGACAAGAAACGATAATCGCCATTGTTGGTCTTGTAGTTGGCATTCGATACAACATAGAAAGCTTGTACATTTTCAGCTTGTGCATCTTCACCGCCTATCAGCGATTTGTCTTTTACATACCAGAAACCGAATGTTTGTACAAAGTTTGGATCTGCAGTTATTTTGTCAGTTGCTATAGCGGCAATCTTAGTTTTGTTGAAATAAGCCAAAGCGAAGTTAATACCGCTGTAGTTGTAAACATAATCGCCGGTTGCCGGATATGAATCCGTCAGGTATTGTCCATCCAATTTGATCCTGAAGTACCAAATCGGTTTCGGCAATATCTGGCCAATAGTTGTATCGCCTTCAAATTCGAATGTTAATGCAACAGCATTACTTTTACCGGTAAAGATACCATAATTAACAGGGGATTGACCGCTTTGGGCAATGAAAGTAACGCCATCCAATGCATAATCCGTCAATACACCGGTAGCAGTATGATCTGCAGAAGTTAACGCATCTTTTATCGGCAACCATTCGTTACCTAAACTGGCTTCTCCACCCAATAACCAGGTAGTAACCTTAATCGGATCTATCTTGGAGTAATCTACCGAATAGATATTATATTCCAAAGATTTATCAACAATGCTAGTTCCTATCAAAGCATCGTCTAATCTGCGTGCTGTTACATACTTGGTCGAAGAACCTGCGACTACCAAATATGGATAATCGTTAATAGCCAAATCCAAAGTTTGCAAATAAACCGAAGGCACAGTTGTACCCTTAAATGACGTCTCATCATCTATACCTTCTTTGTATGGTAAACAGAATTTATATTTCGGTAAATACTCCGGATATTTCCAATATTCCAGCAGCGAATCTCTTGCAGTTTCAGTTAACCTCGTCCAGTAAACAGAGTCTACGCCTGATTTCGCGATATCTACATTCAAGAAATATTCTTGATGATCTACTTCATCTACATAAGAGAATGAATAATAAGGAATAATATGTACACTATCTACAGGCACATCAGCGTGAACATCTGATAAATAACGTTTGTTTTCCTGATATACTTGCAAATAAGTTGCATCTTTATAGTCAACAAGATCCAACACATTTTTGATATATGTGCGGTAAGCGTAAGGTTTGTATCCCTTCCAATTTTCACCACTTGTACGATAAATAGGCGTGTTAATACCATCTACCTTATCAGTCAAACTACGATCCTTGAACGGAGTTTCTATGATCGCCACTTTCAGTGCAGATACATTCTTAGAAATGCTTTCTAAGTTAAAGAACGGCAAATTATGATTGACACAAGTAAGCGTCAAAGTATCATATACGGTCTTAAATGGAGTTGTTCCATCAAGGTATCCGTCAACATTGATTGCTAAGTAAGCATCAGGGGCTTTCGGGAGAGGATTCTTGTCTACAAAATAATACTTACCAAGCAGTTTTGCTTGTGAAATAGCTTGTGTGTAGGCATTTTTCAGTTCCGCTTCAAACGTAAACAGAAAATCATCATTTGTGCTTTCATTAACTTTCCAGTGCGCATTCAGATTGAATACACCTTTCCTTGCTCCATCTTCTTTGTAAACATCGGAAATGGAACCGTTAAACGTGTAGTACTTATCTTTTCCATCCGCATCAGCGGTTCTTTGATTATTGTTCTGTACCAAGACATAATCGCAGTCAGGTTTTTGATAACCCGGCGTTTTTACCTTGAATTCGAGCGGAACCAAGTTACCACCTGTAGCACCCAACGAGTTGAATACAACCAACCTTTGAGCAGGACTTCCAACATACGAATACTGAGATACACGCCATGCTTCACTTACGTCATTTCCTGCACAGCTTGATTGAGGAGCAGCTTTACCCAGTTTTGTATTGAAATAAATCCCCGATTCACCTGTGTTTGTACTATAATTCCACTTATAAGAAGCCAAAGGCAGATAAATAAACTCACCATAGAAGCCATTCTCGTCCGCATCACCCATACATCCGCTGATAGCAAATAATTGCAAAGCGCGTGATTTATCAGAAGATGATCCGGCAATTATGTTTTTCTGCCATGCCAACAAAACACCATTAACATCAGGAACAGTTGCAGACAGTTCACTCATCTCGGATTGCTTAATAACTGTCAGATATTCACCTTCTGCATTTTGTACATAGTACAATGGAACTTCCAAATCATTCTCAAAAGTTTTTGTTCCACTGACTGCTCCGTGGGTGACGGAGGTCGACCAGTCTGTTAAGTTTGCTGCGCCGTACGGAATCTTTACAGTCTGATTCAAATCTGATGGATTCCATCTCTTGATTGAAGTCACATAAGTATGTTTCAATTGAACACCTGCGTCAGCAACTATAGCTGAATTATAAGCTGGTTCTACTTTTTTGCCGATAGCCTTCTTAGTATCTATTCCTTTATACCAAATTTGATTATCCAGCTTCACGCTCAATAAACGTTCCTGAAGCATCCAGAGCGGATCAATAAATTGTTGCGGGCAGCAACCTGGATCAGCTTCTTTCTTCACAAATGTGAAACGCGTACCGGTAGAAGTTCCCGCATAACCGCGAGTGGCATAGATATAATCGGAAGCATTCGAAAGGGATGCGAAACATACCTCACCGCCACCGTTTATT
Source organism: Dysgonamonadaceae bacterium (assembly GCA_031289145.1). Classification (GTDB taxonomy): domain Bacteria; phylum Bacteroidota; class Bacteroidia; order Bacteroidales; family Azobacteroidaceae; genus Azobacteroides. Next base: position 3,212 of record JAITQA010000060.1, read on the forward strand.
ACAGCAGCTGGATTTGTACTTTCAATATCCGGCCATTTATTCAGACCAAACTTAATGCCAGTATTCGTAGGATAGTAAGTATAATGCGGGATATAGAACTGGAACAAGAAGTTGTCGTTCGCTTTATCACCTACTAAAGGTTGATACAAACGAACCGGAAGGGCGTTTTCTATCGTAGCGTCTGTGAAGACAAGACCTACTTTCTCACGGTTGGTTCTTCCTGCATAGTTCACGGTATCAAACCGTAAATATTTGTCGCCATATTTTACTAAGTACCATTTGTAAGTTTCGCCATACAATACATCAAGTCTATTGTCTGCATTATTTCTAATGACATCAATCTTAGTTTTCCTATCGGTTTGATCCAACGGAATAAATTGCAAAGCGTCAGTTGCATCTGTTGTTTTCAACCGAGCAACTGTAACTAAGCCATTGGCACCGTTGTTAATTTTCACAATAGCTGTGTCCAATTTCAAGCTATTGTTAACCGTTAAGGCCTCAGTGATATCGAAATTACCGGTCAAGAAAGTATAAGCCGTCAAAGAGTCTGCTTTTGCGAAAGTAGGTTCAGACGAAACTATAGCAAGACCATCTACTATTTTACCACCGGTATTAATAATTTTGTCGTCGCCCTCCTTACCAAGATATTGTTCACCGGTAGGCACATAGTAAATCGGTTTCAAAGCCACCAATAAACCATGGCAAGCAGGAATATTATTTTTATCATCAACATACGTATATCTTTTCAAACCATTCATTTCTATGGTATAGCTTACGCTTTTCTGATAATAAGTAGAATCTGTTCCTGCTGTTCCTACATTACCTATTACAATAGAGTTAGCTCCATGTTCCCAAGGTGAATTCGGAGCCAAACCGATGGTAGCACCCAAATCATCATACAATTCCAAATAGAAAGCACCATCATAAGGAGCGTAAGGAGCACTCGGATTGAGACCAAATTCATGATCCTTCATCTTTTTTATCTTCCATGTATCATGGGTCATACCAGCAGCCGTTACCAGTGGATTACGATCGAACCAGTGCGTAGAAGTGGCCCAAGCCTCAGTAGTAGTTCCAGGACGACCAAAATAACCTTCGTCCGCATAACTACCCGGTGCAACACCCGGTTTACCTGCTATCAGACCATTTTCAACCAAATTACCACCTGCCAAAAGAGGATCATCAAATCTGTACTCAAGCGTATCACTCAACATATTGATGAAACGGTAAGCCACAACTTTATTATTCACTTTAACAGCAGCTTGTACTTCCCAATGAGCGGCCATATTGACTGAATCATAAGGATACCTCCAATAGTCTTTTTCGGTAGATAACAATTTTTCTTTCGGAACAATAACCAATTGTTTACCCGCTTTACTCCCTGTCAACTGCGTAGAAAGTACATATTCTCTATTGTATTGATAACCACCAGCTTTGAATGCCTCGCGTATTTGACTACCACTTTTTCCATTGCCAAGCGTGTCGGGATATACTTCCAAGAAGTAGAAACGACCCGACAAATCATCATCGTCATCCTGACAAACTAGACTATACGAACGAGGAGCATAGTCGGACATAGACTGCTTTATATTAGGCATTGTACCTATAATACCAGGCGCGGCAGGCTTACTTGTCAAATTACCATTCCAAGAACCGATTTGCAGACCTTGGGTTTTATCTACAGCCGGATCAGTAGGGCCACTCGGAGCAATGTTAATATCGTTGTAAGTCAACACTGCGTTTGCTACAATCTTATCCGGCGTTATTGTTGCACCTGTGAAAGTTTTCTTTTCTCCATATTCCCAATAGTAAGAAGCAGCAGGATAAAGAACAAATTCTCCTTCTTCATTAATCCAGATAGCAAATTTCTGCAAACTAGTATAATACCTGGAATCATCATCTGTAGGAACATTAGTGTCATCTGCAAAATATGAATTATATTTCCAGGCAGAACTTACATATTCCCATTTGTAATATTCTCCATATTTCCGTACTTCCAAATTGTTGGCATAGCCGCCATCCATCTGACTTTGGGTTTCCAAAGCATTTACACGACTTATGGACAATACTTCACAAGAATTCTCCGGTGTAGCCAAGGTAAACAACGGAATAACATGTTGAACAGCACTGATTTCCTGTGTTCCTTTATTAGAATTAAAGCTCGCGTTCGGCACAATAATGTTGTGAACATTGGAAACACCAGTGGCTTCTGCTTCTACGTAGTCCACTTGTTTAACGGTAAACACAGAGAAGGCTTTCTTGTTTGCTAAACCTGCGTTAATCGCAGTTGTAGAATTTACTTCACCGTTGGTTTTGTTGTAATAAACGTCATTCAAATCAACAGCTTTGTAAGCACTCAAAGTGCCAAACGAAGTAAAACTACAATCTTTAAAATCATCGGCAGTTGCCCAACGACCTGACATAAGTTCTGTACTTACATACAAAGGATAAAGCTTTGTTGCACCCGAAGATGCTTCAACTTCTGAGTACTTCCTAATAGAAAGCACACCTGCAGCATTGTGAACAACCAGCAATAAATCAGGATATTTCACACTGTCCCCTGTCTGAACAGCCAGATAACCGCTGAAAAGACCGGTGGCAATCGTTGCACCCGACACTGTGGTAACTGTTGTACCAGAACCTGTAAAAAGAACAAAGCGGGTCTGATCAACGCCGCCATAAGGCAATGTAAGCGTTGTAGTGCTAGCGCCATCTATGTACTTAAAATCGACATAATTCGCGGCAGGATTGCTGACCGTGATTTTGTCGTAAGTGCTGTACGAAGGCTTGACACCCTCTTGGTGAATAAAGGTACCTGTACCCGGAACAAATGTCAGCTTAGAGGTAAAAGTCGTCGTAGCCGTAGCATAATTTGACCACTCAACAGCTTGGGCAGGAGAATTCACCCAGACCTTATGCTGTGCATTTGCCTGAAAAGCGCCCAAAGCCACGAAGGCTAAGAGCAAAGTAAATAGTTTTCTTTTCATAAAAAAACAAATTAAGTTAATAAATAAATGTTAATATAATAAATAATAATTCTCGTTCATACACGCACTATTTGCCAATATTCCCGGAATTTAGGTGCAAAGAAACAAAATTTTCAGCAAAAAAGCAAACATTTTTTGATAAATTTCTAACAATGCTGTTTTTCAAAGACTTATTTTGTTTATCAGCCATCAAAACGGTGCAACCGGTATGCAAATGTAATTTTTTTTATCTTACCAATCATTTTTAATTAAAACTTATTTTGCCTTCCCTTACCAAAGCGGGGTTTTAATGTACAAAACTTGTTTTTTTGAGGACAAAAGTTGGAATTGGGGTAATCGACTTTAGGTCTTTAAGGTCTTTAAGGTCTTTAAAGTCTTTAAAGTCCTTAAAGACAGATTAAAGCCGATTATTGTTATTTCCGCTTCGTTTTTGGATACGCATTCTGGTCATTCGTTCCTTGAATCCACCTTCATTAAGAAATTGTTTGCCAAGCGTATTTAATTGTCTAAACAAGAGATAGTCTGTCTGATTAATCAGGCAGATAGCAATGTTGGCAATCGTTTCCGGCGGGCGTGTTTTCACTATCTGCATGAAAAAAACGGTATCATTGAAGTAGCGGAAGCCGCACATCCTTCCACAATGTTTTGCTTTCCCGAACGGGCAGCTTGTTTCATCTGGTCAATCGTACGGTCACCCCTTTGGAGAAAATTTTGGATAAAGTAGCAGGTGATGTCGTAAATAGCTTCGGCCTTTTGGTAGCTGAAGAGTTTGCGGTAGTTCCCACTGGGAGGGAAAAGAGAATCTTTCATAGTTTTTTTTTCTTTAAAGATTTTAGTGACTTTAGGTCTTTAAGGTCTTTAAGGTCTTTAAGGTCTTTAAGGTCTTTAAAGTCTTTAAAGTCGCTGTTTAAAATTTTTAATCGCTTGCCGCTTTCCTGATTTCAGCAGCTGCCTTAGCATCGTATCCCAAGGCGACAGCTTTCTCAAGGTCTTCGAGTGCGGCTTTTTTTTCACGAAGCAGGAGCTTGGCTTTACACCTTATTATATATGGATAGGGTTCGTGATATGCCGCTCCATACAAACGGAGTGCTCGGGTGGCATCGGCAGAGGCTTTTCCCGGCTTATTGGCCAAGAGGTATACTTCGGCGCGTCCGGCATACAGACCGGGCAGCTCCGGCTCTTTCTCAATCAAATAATTATAGATTTTCTCGGCGTCATCGTAATCGCCCCTGAATTTGGCCAAAGAGGCCAATCCCATCCGCGGATAGAGGCCGTCGGGATTCAAGGCGAGCATCCGGTTGAAATCGGTTTCCGCCAAATCGGTATTCCGCATTTGCAAATACAACAAACCCCGCTGATACAAGGCTTCCTCATCCTTGGTATTTTCGGCCAATAAGGCGGTATAATCTGCAATGGCATTGGCCGGCTTGCCCATTTCGGCAAACAAAGCGGCGCGGGATGCCAAAAAAACCGTGTTCTTGGGATAGGTTCCCAAAGCGGCGGTATACGACAAAAGCGCCGCATCCCATTTGCCCAATCTCCGCTGAATGGTGGCAAGATTATTCAATACAAAAGGATTCAGTTGTCCGCCCGGATCGTTTTCAAGGTACTTTTTCAAGGCGTATTCCGCAGAGTCTAACTTATTTCCGTCGATATACGCAAATGACAAATCCAACCACTCCTGCCCCTGCTGCGCACGTAAAAAAACGCTGCAGGCAGGGATCATCAGGAGCAGCAGCAGTATCCGGCAACGCAAATACTTGTCGAAATACAGGTTCACTGCTTATTTTTTAGGATTTTCGGGCACAGTCGGCGCAATCAATTTGTAACCCTTGCCGTGGATATTCATGATTTCCACTTTGGGATCGTCTTTCAACAATTTCCTGAGTTTGGTGATGTAAACATCCATACTCCGGGCGGCAAACTGATAAAAATCGGGATGCGGATGCCATATCGTATTGACGGCATACTCGCGATCCAGAATTTCATTCATATTGATACACAAATTGACCAACAAATCGCTTTCTTTTGTAGTCAGTTTGGTGGCAGCGCCGCCGCCGGTTAACAGCTGTTTTTGCGTATCGAACAGGAAATCTCCGATATGATAAACAGGCGCTTCTTTGCTTTTTTTACCATTGATTCTCCGCAAAATCGCTTCAATACGAAGCAAAAGCTCCTCCATACTGAAAGGTTTCGTCAGATAATCGTCGGCTCCGGCCTTAAATCCTTCCAGAACATCTTCTTTCATGTTTTTTGCCGTCAGAAAAATGATCGGTATCTGAGAATTGAAGGTACGGATATCATGCGCTAAAGCAAAACCATCTTTTTTAGGCATCATCACGTCCAACAGACAGAGGTCGTATTTTCTACCGGGAAAAGCATACGCACCGGCTTCTCCATCAGGGAATAAATCTACATCAAAATCTTTTGCCTGCAGATATTCTCTTAACAACATTCCTAAATTTTCATCATCTTCGCACATGAAGATTTTAATTTTTTCTTCCATAACAATTTACTTTATAATTTAATAGTTGTATAACTTTAAAGTTGTTTGATTTAATTTCGTATCCACCGTGAAAAACACACGGAGCCATTGGTTTCTCATTGAATATAGGGGAGAATTATTGTAAATTTTGTCCCTTTATTCAACTCACTTTCCACTTTAATTGTCCCGTTCAACTCTTCGACAATTTTTTTCACATAAGCCAATCCCAAACCGAATCCTTTCACATTGTGTACATTACCGGTATGCACACGATAAAAGCGTTCAAAAATTTTCTTGAGATTTTCCTTTTTTATGCCACTGCCATTGTCTTTGATACTGATCAGGACTTTATCTTCTTTATTTTCCGTTTTTGCCAACAAACGCAAAGGAACGTCCGGCCTCCGGTATTTAACGGCATTCTCCATCAGGTTGAAAAGCACATTGGTGAAATGCATTTCGTCCACATAGATGGTTGATTCCAGCGCTTCTAACTCCAAATCAAGCGTCCCGCCACATCTGACAACCTGTATATCAAAAATTTGCGCTACATTCAGCAACATATCGTTGATGTCTTTCTCTTTGATTTTCAAAACGGAACGGCCATCTTCCATCAACGACATTTGTAAAACCTTATCAATCAGGAAATGCAAACGTTTGGTCTCATCCGTAATGGTACGGGTGATTTTATTATAGGAAACGGAATGTCTCAAAGAACCGTCTTTCTCCCAATTTTTTATCATGCTTTCGTCGCTCAGCATCTGCCCGGCAATCGAAATACTGGCAACGGGCGTTTTCAATTCATGCGTCATATTGCTGATAAAATCTTTTTTCATTTCCGCCAGATGCTTCTGTTTCAGAATAATATAGAATGTGATGGTAAAAGCGACCAAGAGGATGAAAGTAAAAATAACCGACGGAGCAACGATACGGATGGAACTCATCACGTATTGATGCCAGGTAGGAAAACCGACCTGCAAGGTGTATAACTTATCGGGCGGGTCTTTCGGGAAAAGAATCTGGGAAAAAAGCTCCATTTCCCGGCCGTCAAAACCGGGGCTTTTATAGACAAAATTCCTTTTCGTATCCTGCACGGCATAATAGAACGGCAAAGTTAAATTGTTGTTAGCCAGTTCCGACTGAAGATAAGAACCCAAAGTTTTAAAATCCATCCGCTCCTCAATAGATTTTCCGCTGGATTTCAAACCTGACCTGACCACTTCATTGATCAGGCTTTCCCAATGGGAATACTGCGTATACAATTTTTCTATTGCTTCATTCGACTTGGTGTCCAGATCGTTTCTTTTATAGGCGGTAAAATTATCCGGATTTACATCCAGATTATCAAAGCGTTTCCCGGAGAGCGGTTGTTGTTTTTCCAACAATGTGCCTTGCATGCTTCGGTGACCACTTCCTATATGTTTGTTTTCAAGAACCCTGTCTTTCAATATATTAGACGCCTCATCCAATTCCAGATCATGCATCACCTGAAACAAACTTCTTTTGACGGCATCCTGAAATTGCTCTTTCTGCTTATTGACAATCTCACGGACGTAACTGATCTGAAGATACAGCAGACCGGCAAAAGCAAAAAGCATCACACCTGCGAGTAACCAAACGGTTGATTTTCTCATTTTATCAACTACCTTCTATTTATATAACAAAGATAAGTCTTTTTTTATTTAACATTCAACAAAAAAAACAAAAAAATTCAGTTTGAAAAAACAAATGTTTTTAACAAATCGGCTCAATTGTTAATTTGCCGAGAAAAAGTGTTAAAACCGCCTCTCCGAGTCGAGTTGCAGGTTCGCTAATAAACGTAAATATACGTCGATAGCTTCTCTTATTTCGGATAGACAAATATATTCATCCGCCGTATGGGAGCGAGCCGACAAACCCGGTCCGATTTTTAGCGACGGAAAATTCATCAATGCCTGATCGGAAAGTGTAGGAGAACCGAAAGGATTCATACCCAACAAAATAGCCCTGTTCACCAAAGGATGGTCAATCGCAATATGCGAAGCGTTCAAGCGAAAGGAACGGGCATGCACTTCGGCGCCACATTCGGCGGCAATTTGCTGAAAAAGCGCCTCATTTCCATAATATTCGTTGGTTCGCACATCTACCGTAAAAGTACATTCCCCCGGAACCACGTTGTGCTGGCTACCGGCTTGCAAGACAGTCAGCGACATTTTTACCGGCCCCAACAAAGGACTGACTTCCGGAAACTGTTTGCAGCGGAACCATTCAATAACCGGCAAGGCTTTGTAAATGGCGTTTTCGCCTTCTTCCCGGGCCGCATGTCCTGATTTACCGTAGACTTTCCCGTCAATGACCATCAAACCTTTCTCTGCAATAGCCGGTTGCATACCGGTCGGCTCGCCGACTATTCCTAGGGCAATAGCCGGTAGTTCGGGCAAGACCGATGCAATCCCGTTTTTCCCGGAAACTTCTTCTTCTGCCGAGGCTAAAAAAATAAAATTATTTTTTTTATCCTCCCGATTCAAAATAAGAAAAGCCTGCAAGAGCGAAACGAGCGAAGCGCCTGCGTCGTTACTGCCTAAACCATACAATTTTCCGTCTTCCTCAAGCGGAGAAAAAGGGTCTTTTGTCCAACCGGCAGCCGGTTTCACCGTATCAAGATGAGAGTTGAGGAGAATAACCGGTTTTTTATCCTCCCAAGCAGTGGAAAGCAACCAAACGTTATTCGCTTTTCGATAAGGAGATAAACCTTTTTCTTTCAGGTAAATTTCCAATAAATCAGCCACATTTCCCTCTTCTCTGCTCAAAGAAGGGATTGCAATCAACTGCTTCAACAAATCCACAGCATCGTAAAAAAGTGTGTCAATATTCATAAAGTTTTTAAACTTTTGTGCAAAGATAAAATAAAATTCGTACTTTTGTAGCAAATATAGATAAAACCGGGATGGAATACAATCATTTTTCACAGTTGATACATTTGCACGCCGAGAAATTCGGCGACGAAGAGGCTTTGAGGTTTCAAGATCAGGTCAGCGGGACCTGGACATCCGTTTCTTGGGATCAGTTTTCAAAAACCGTGATGGGTGTCGCGCGTTCTTTAAGTCATACAGGCGTGAAGCCTCATTCAAAAATCGGCGTTTACACAAACAATGCCGTTGAATGTTTTTATATAGACTTTGGCGCTTTCTCCAACCGTGCGGCTGTTGTGCCGATGTATGCAACGGCTTCCGTGCCGCAGATTGCTTATATCATAAACGATGCGGAAATTAAACTGCTGTTTGTGGGTGGACAAAGTCAGTATGATAATGCCTGGGAAGTAGCCAAACAAGTAGAAACCCCGCTACAGATAGTGGTATTGGAAAAGCAGGTTACACTTGCACCCGGTGACAAAACTTCTATGTATTTCGACTTTTTCAGTTCGGCCAAAAATCGTTCTTCACAAGATATGATAGTGGTGGACAGACATTTAAGAGAGGCAGAATCGGACGATATTGCGCATATTATCTATACTTCCGGAACAACAGGAGAGCCCAAAGGTGTTGTGCTCACGCACAACAATTATGTCGAGGCGATGAAAATACACGATGCACGCTTGTCCTATCTTCCCAAGCGTTTTCTTTCGGTCAGTTTTCTTCCTTTGGCGCATATATTCGAAAAAGCATGGTCTGTTTTCTGTTTACACAGAGCCTCTACCATTGCCATCAACGCCGATCCGAGAGAAATAACGACTACGATAAAAGTCGTTAAACCACAGGCTTTATGCAGTGTGCCGCGATTTTGGGAAAAAGTGTATGCCGGTGTACAGGAAAAAATCGAATCTTCCGGGTTCTTACTGAAAAAAATATTTCTGGATGCTATTTCAACCGGAAAAAAATACAATCTCGACTGTATCAATCAGGGGAAGAAACCTTCGCTTTTCCTCAAATTACGGTTCCTTTTTTATGCCAAGACCGTTTATGCCTTGCTGAAAAAAACGGTGGGTATAGAAAACGGCTTGATTTTCCCTTGCGCTGGCGCAGTGCTTTCGGAAGAGATAATCACTTTCCTGCGCTCTGTGGATATCCCTTTGGTTTATGGCTACGGCTTAACGGAAACGACAGCTACCATCAGTTGCTATCCAAAACTGGGATTTGAGCAAGGAACGGTAGGACAGGTTATGCCGGGTTTATCGGTACGGATAGGCGAAAATAATGAAATCCAAGTGAAAGGGGAAAGCATCATGAAGGAATATTACAAAAAACCGGAGGCTACAGCAGAAGTATTTACAGAAGACGGCTGGTTCAGAACAGGGGATGCAGGCGATCTGACAGAGAATATGGGGATTATCATGACCGAAAGAATCAAGGACTTGTATAAAACCTCAAACGGTAAATATATTGCGCCGCAACAATTGGAAGCAAGATTGGTGAACGACAAATATGTAGATAGCGCCATCATTATAGCAGACAGGAGGAAGTATGTGAGCGCCCTGATAATCCCGGAGTTCACCGAATTGTTGAAATACGCCGAAGAAAAAAGAATCCCGTTTGAAAAACCGGAAGATTTATGCAAAAACCCGGACATCATCCATTTGTATCAAGCGCGTATCGAACCCATACAGAAAGAGCTCGCCGGTTTTGAGCAAATCAAACAGTTCACCTTGTTACCCGAACCGTTCAGTATCCATACCGGAGAATTGACAAATACCCTTAAAATGCGACGTCAGTATATCGCAGAAAAATTCAAAGCGGAAATAGAGAAAATGTATGTGGAAACAGGGGACTAAAGATGGATTAAAGTAAAATCGACGATACTGGGGGTTTAGTTGTCATCAATTGTTATGCCGCTGATTCCCACACCAGTACCCCCGGGCAGAATCGAACTGCCATCTAAAGTTTAGGAAACTTCCGTTCTATCCGTTGAACTACAGGGGCGTTTTTTCAGGCGCTGCAAAAGTAATACAATTTATCCGGAAAAACAAAACCGGAGCGTTTGTTTTTTTTTGCTAATCAATAAAGCGTTTTGTTAAATCGCCGTAAGCATCTATCCGTCGGTCACGGAGAAAAGGCCACCAACGGCGGACATTTTCCGTGCGTTTCATATCAATTTCCACAACGCTATTTTCTTCCGCTCCGGTTGAAGCCTGGGAAAGCATTTCGCCTTGCGGCCCGACGGCAAAACTACTTCCCCAAAAGCGGATGCCTCCCGTCTGTCCGGAAGGGTCAAGCTCCTGTCCTACCCTGTTCACGGCAATCACCGGCAAACCGTTGCAGACCGCGTGCCCCCTTTGTGCAAATATCCATGCATTTCGCTGCCTTTCTTTTTCTTCGTCCGGGTCGGAAGATTCCCAACCGATGGCTGTCGGATAAATAAGCATGTCCGCACCGGCTAAGGTCATCAGGCGGGCTGCTTCGGGATACCACTGATCCCAGCAAACCATTATACCTAATTTTCCTAAAGAGGTCTGCACGGGGGTAAATCCCATGTCGCCCGGCGCAAAATAAAATTTTTCGTAATAGGCCGGGTCTTCGGGAATATGCATTTTGCGGTATTTTCCGGCAATTGTCCCGTCTTTTTCAAGGACAAGGGCGGTATTGTGATAAAGCCCCGGCGCCCGTTTTTCGAACAAAGACAAGACCAAAACCACCTCCAATTCCCTGGCTAAAGCGCCGAACAGGTCGGTGGAGGGGCCGGGAACAAATTCGGCCAAATCAAACAATTGCGGATTTTCCGTCTGACAAAAATACAAGGAATTATGCAGCTCTTGCAAAACAATCAGGCGGGCGCCCCGGGATGCACAATCCCGGATATTGGCGACCACTTTTTCTACGTTAGCCCGAATGTCGGCGGTGTTGGATTGTTGCACCATGCCTACAAGGATGTTGTCCGTATGTGCGTTATTCTTATTCATATATTGCATCAGTTTGCTGAATCATTGTTTTTTCGGGCACTTGCATCGTCACACAATGCAGGCTTCCATGTTGTTTAATCAGCGACAGGCAGTTAATCCCTATTATTTCCCTGTCGGGAAATGCTTCCTGCAATCGCTGCCGGGCGATCTCGTCTAAAGGTGAGTGGTAAAACGGAAGCAAGACAGCGCCATTGATAATCAGGAAATTTGCATAAGTAGCCGGTAAACGCAGGCCGTCTTCGTAAACCGCTTCGGCCATAGGCAAGGGAATCAGGCGGTAAGGTTTCCCTTCCACCGTACGGAATCGCTGTAATTCCTGCTCCATCAACGAGAGTTCTGGGAAATGTTCATCGCTTGCGTCCGTACATTGCACGTAGGCTATCGTATTTTCATTGCAAAACCGCGCCAAAGTATCAATATGGCTATCGGTATCATCTCCGGCCATATAGCCGTGATGCAGCCACAGCACCCGTTCAAGTCCGAAAATCAGTTTCAGGTAATCCGTTATCTCTGTTTTACTTTTGAAATCGTTCCGGTTTGCAGACAACAAACAGCGGGCAGTTGTCAGCAAGGTTCCCGCTCCGTCCGATTCTATGCTGCCCCCTTCTAATATGATATGCAACATGCTCCGGTAGCCTGTTTCCGGCGAAAAGGACTGGGTGTCGAATAATTTCCGTGTAAGCTGATTATCGAAATGAGCCGGGAATTTCAATCCCCAACCATTAAAACCAAAATCGTAGATATAAGGATCTCCGTTTACGAAAATCGAAACCGGACCATGGTCTCTCGCCCAGGTATCGTTGGATGGTATTTCTCGAAACGTAATCCGGGAAGAATCCACATTACCCAAAACCGCTTTTACTTCATCGGCAGACGGACAAACTATCAGCAGGTTTTCCCGTCGCAGAATCTCTCCGGCGATGGCGACAAAACAAGACACAGCTTCTTCCAGGTTGCTTTTCCAGTCTGTGTTTGCATGCGGCCAAGTGAGCAAAACAGCATGTTGAGGTTCCCATTCTGCCGGTAATTTGATCGTAAATGTTTGTTTCATGTATGCAAAGGTAAGATTTTCGTGTTTTATTTCAAATAAATGTGTAAATTTACCGTCAAAATAATTAAATAAATCCCTTATGAAACGCTTATTTTTATTGTTACTGTCTATTACAACCGGCATTACGGTTTTTGCTCAACTCGTAGTCAACCAAATCGGTTTTTATCCGGAAGGGCCTAAGCAGGCCGTAGTGATCAACGGCGCATTGAACAAAGATTTCAAACTACTGCATGCAGAAACCGGAGAAACGGTATATGAAGGTAAATTGGGAGAAGCAATTCAATCCAAGAACGCTTCTCTCGTTACGCGCATTGCCGATTTTTCGGAGTTTACAAAGCCCGGAACCTATATCATTTCGTCCGGACAATTTGAAACAAAAGCGTTTACTATCGGAGAAAAAGTCCATCAGGAAGTTGCAAAAGGTGTTTTGAAAGGATATTATTACCAGCGGGCTTCCATGCCTTTGGCAGCGCAATATGCCGGCAAATGGGCGCGACCGGCCGGACATGCCGATGATGTAGTATATATCCACGCCTCGGCTGCGAGTAAAAAACGTCCGGAAGGCACAGTTATATCAGCTCCCGGAGGCTGGTATGATGCCGGAGATTACAACAAATACATCGTTAACAGCGGTATCACAATGGGCACCTTGCTGTCGGCCTATGAAGATTTCCCCCAATATTTTGAAGGATTGAACGTGAATATTCCGGAAACAGGCAACGGGGCGCCTGACATCCTGAACGAAGCGGTCTACAACCTGCGATGGATGCTGTCCATGCAGGACCCTCACGACGGAGGCGTTTATAACAAATTGACCAACGCAAATTTCGATGCGATGGATACCCAAGCTCATCAAAATAAAGAAGCGCGTTATGTAGTGCAAAAAGGGACGGCCGCCACTTTGGATTTTGCCGCAGTCACCGCACAATCGGCAAGAATTTTACGTAATTTCCCGGCTGTCTTCCCCAACTTGGCCGACTCTTGTCTGGCAGCCTCCCGGAAAGCATGGAACTGGGCGATCAAACATCCCGACATGCCCTACGACCAAAATCAGATGAACCAAATCTATAAACCGGAAATAGCAACAGGCGGATACGGCGACCGCAATTTCAAGGATGAATGGTTCTGGGCTGCCGCGGAGCTTTACCTTACAACGAAAGACAATAAATACCAGAAATTTATAGATGCGAATAGCATAGAAAAGCCGCAAATACCCGGTTGGAACAATGTATATCTGTTGGGTGTATATTCCCTGTTACGATACAAAGACAAAATCTATGAAGACCGGTTCGCCACACTGATAAACGAATTAGCGGAAGAATTTGTAAACGCCATACCGACCAATGCTTTCGGGGTCGTGATGGGGAAAAGCCGCGCCGACTTTTTCTGGGGAAGCAACTCTTTGGCAGCCAATCAAGGCATTCTATTGATAAATGCTTACCGACTCACAGGTAATGTGATATACCTGAAAGCCGCAATCAGCAATGCCGATTATTTATTGGGCAGGAATGCTACGGGTTATTGTTTTCTGACAGGCTTTGGTTACCGGTCTGTCCGCCATCCGCATCACCGGCCTTCGGTATCCGACAATGTGGTCGAACCGATTCCCGGCCTGTTAGCCGGAGGCCCTAATCCGGGAGCGCCCTATTCGGATGGTCAATATTATGAATTTACCGAACCGGAAACCACTTATGCTGATGTACAAGGTTCGTATGCATCCAATGAAATTGCAATTAACTGGAATGCGCCGGCTGTTTATTTATTTGGGGCTATCGAGGCAGAATCAAAACAGCTGCTTTTAAATCTGTTGAAGTAGTAAAAGCCTTTTTTTAAAATTTACACAAACTGTAACTTTATTGCTTTTTGTTACGAAAATCGTAATTTATTTTTGTTTCAATTGATATTTTCAAACACAAAGCGCCTAATCAACGACAATATTTTATAAAAATCATCGCAAAATAGTAGTCAAATACTCGCATTATAGCTTGTATATTCTATTCAAACAAGATAATTTTGATAATGAAATTTAAAGGCAAATTTTATGACAACGTTACAGTTTCAAGAAAGAATAGTAAACTTGCAAAAGAATATGTTTCATTTTGCGCTGATGCTTACCGACAATAAACACAATGCTGAAGATTTGTTGCAAGAAACGATGCTCAAAGTGTTGGATAATCGGGAAAAATATCAGGATAATACCAATTTCAAAGCATGGGTATTGACCATTATGCGAAATATTTTTATCAATAATTACCGGAAAATTCTTCGCAACCAGCTTGTATTTGAGGAATCGGAAGACTTTATAGCTGTTTGTTTATTGCAAAATTGTCAAACAAATGATTTTGAGGCATCTATCGCTATGGAGGAAATTAAATTTATAATCAACAATTTACAGGATAATCTCAAAATTCCGTTTTCTATGTACCTGTCTGGTTACAGCTATCACGAAATCGCACAAAAGATGGACATCCCTATCGGAACTGTTAAAAGCAGGATTTCCACCACAAGAAAAACAATTCAAAGAATCTATGAAGAAAGCTGATGGGTTTGATAAATAAAAACCAAGCGGTTGTCCGAAAATAAATCGTACCAAACGACTTTTCAGACAACCGCTTAGGCGTTGTGTCGCAACAAAAACAAATTATTGGCCGCCTTTATTGACCTTGATAACCAAGTCTTTGGCTTTTTGAAGCTCTTTCAGTTGTTTGCTGTTAAGTTCTTCCTTGATTTGCTCAACATCAGCCAGTTTTTGATTCACTTGATTCGCAAGTCCTATAAATTTTTGCGGATCTTTGGAAGCATTATTAAACGCTTCAGCATATTCTTTCGCAAAAGCCTGAAATTCTTTCAAAATTTCATCAGGCGCTTTTTGAACGGCAGGAGGAGTTTCCGGTTCTGCAACAACCTCTACAGGTGCGCTTTCTATAACTTCAGCAGGCGCTTCTGTTTTTTTTGCGCCATTGCATGCTGCTAATGATACCATCAAAGCAGCGGTAAAAAGTAAAACAGACATTCTCTTCATAATAACTAATTTTATGATTAATAAACGATGCAAATATAAAGAAAAAAAATCAATAAATTGCTATCTTTAATATTTCAACCATTTAATAATTTCTGCATAAGTCGGTTTTTTTCCGTACATCAAGATACCGGTGCGATAGATTTTAGCCGCTAACTTGACAAACAGCAGAACCGTGACAAACAACAAGGCGATTGATAAGAGAATTTCCCACCAGGGTACCCCGAAAGGCAAACGAACCATCATGACAATCGGCGATGTAAGCGGAACGACGGAAGTCCAAAAAGCCAAAGGCCCGTCGGGATTCTTTGCGCTGAAAAAACCGGCGTAAAAAGCGAATAAAATGATAATGGTGACAGGCATCATAAATTGCTGGGTATCTTCCTGGCTATCGACCATCGCACCGATGGCGGCAAAAATGGAAGCATACATCATGTATCCGCCGATAAAAAACAGTATGAAATAAATGCAAATCTCTGCCATATTGACGGAAGCGAAGGGTGCGGTAAATTCCTGCAGCATTGCTGCATCGGCGAAGAACAGGCTGCCGAAAAGGACAGGCCCCAACAACACAAGCATCCATATACCGAATTGGGTCAATCCGACCAAACCGATTCCGATCAACTTGCCCATCATCAAATCGAAAGGTTGAACGGAGGAAACAATCACTTCAACAATCCTGTTGGTTTTTTCTTCCATCACACCTTGCATAACCATTGCGCCATAGACAAAAATAAACATGTAAATCAGAAAAGTAAAAATCATTCCGATCGCAGATGCAAAATCGGCGGAAGTCTGGGTTTCCTTTCCCGAATCATCCCATTTGATGCTTTTCATCTTGACCGTTACCTTGCTCTCCGCGATGATATTCTTCAAGTCGGGAATGTTGTAGGAGGCTAATTTCTTATCGCTCAGGTATTCGTTCAAAGTCGACGTAATCGCCGTTTCCAAGCTGCTCACAACCTGTTTCCGGGAATAGAGCGTAACGGCATCCGGATGTTCCAGCAAATCGGCTGTAATAAACAAGGTGGCATAAACCGACTCATCGCTGTTTTCCCTGAAATCTTTGAATCCTTCTTTTGCTTCGATAAACTGAAACTGGTCGGTACTTTCTAAAACCGGGAAATACATACCGGTTTCATCCGCCACAACGATCACTTTGGCTTTGTCGGTATTGAGGGACGCCAGAAAATAAATACCCATAATCAAACCAACAAAAAGGAAGGGCATTAATACCGTTAGTAGGATAAAAGATTTTTTCTTTGCCCGGGTCAGGTATTCCCGACCGATAATGATTCCTATTTTACTCATAATCAATTGTTTTTTGTAACTGTTTGGATAAAAACATCGTTCATGGAAGGAATTTCTTCTTCGAACGAGATGATTTCATTCTGTTGCAACAGACGGGAAAGAAATTCGGAGTTTGAAATGTCCTGCGCCTTTTTCACCCTGAAAATGCAGTTATGGCAGGCTTGTTCCTTGTCTAATATTTCACAAACGGATGTATCTGCAAGCAGATTTTCGTCTGCTGTCCGTATCTTGAAAATATTTTTTTTATTGCTATCGCGTATTTCGGCTACATTGCCGCTCAACACTACTTTAGACCGGTCTATCAACGCAATTTCGTCACATATTTCTTCGACTGAAGCCATATTGTGGGTCGAAAAAATAATGGTTTTGCCTTGGTTTTTCAGTTCCATGATTTCGTTCTTCATCAGTTCGGTATTCAAGGGGTCGAAACCGCTGAAAGGTTCGTCGAAAATAAGCAGACCCGGGTTGTGCACAACGGTTACAATGAATTGCACTTTCTGCTGCATACCTTTCGAGAGTTCTTCTAATTTCTTGTCCCACCACGAGAGAATTTCGAATCTCTTGAACCAGATTTTCAGCCTTTCTTTCGCCTCCGCCGCAGAAAGACCTTTCAACCGCGCCAGGTAAACCGCTTGTTCCCCCACTTTCATCTTTTTATACAAACCTCTTTCTTCGGGCAGATACCCTATATCATAAATATCTTCCGGCGCCAACGGACGATTCCTGAACAGGACTTCTCCCGAATCGGGAGCCGTAATCCGGTTGATAATACGGATCAATGTGGTTTTTCCCGCTCCGTTGGGTCCCAGCAACCCGAATATTTTCTGTTCGGGTACTTGTATGCTTGCCTTATCCAAAGCCAAGTGATTCGCATATTGTTTTACAAGCGCTTTTGTTTCGAGAAAAAACATAAATAAATTTTATAAATTAACTATTTTAACAGTGCATACTACACTCAAATATGCTACGGTACAAAGTTATAAAAAAGATTGGTAACTTGGTGAAATAATGGCGAAATAAATTGAATTAAAATACTGCTATTATTCAGTCTATTTATTATTGAACTTGTTCATCGTATTATCCACTCCGGCCAAGCAGAAATTTTGAATAATTTCAATCGCTTTGTCAATGCGTTCAGGCAAGCATTTTTGTTCCGCTTCGGTAAAAGGGTTTAACACAAAATCAATTTGTCGACCGGACGGAAAATCATTTCCGATTCCAAAGCGCAATCGACAGTAGTTGCTTGTTGTCAGCGTTTCCTGAATATTTTTCAATCCGTTGTGACCGGCATCGCTGCCTTTGGTTTTCAATCGCAGAGTTCCGAACGGCAATGCCAGGTCGTCGACTACAATCAACAAATTTTCCGGTACAATTTTTTCTTTCTGTATCCAATAGCGCACGGCATTCCCACTCAGATTCATAAATGTTGAAGGTTTGAGCAATACCAACTGTTTGTTTTTGAGGCTCATTTCGGCTATCGCCCCATAACGTTTATTCACATCAAAAACAATATTGGACGCTTTAGCCAAAGCGTCCAATATCATAAAACCTATGTTGTGGCGGGAATCGGCATATTCAGGTCCGATATTTCCCAAACCAACGATTAAGTACTTCATTCTTATCCTTTCGAAGCCAAACCTCTTGCAGCGCGTGTTAATTTGACGGCAGCTACCACATTGTCTTTTGCATTCAATAATTCAAGTTTATCGAATTGCAGATTACCTACCTGCAAAGTTTTGCCCAAGCCCAGGTTTTCGATATTGATTAATAACTTTTCCGGAAAATCTTTGTAAAGACCTTTTACTTTCAGTTTACGAATTTCCAACGAAAGCTTACCTCCGTCTTTTACACCTTGTGCCAAACCTTCCAAAACAACCGGAATTTCCAAAATAACCGGTTTATTTTCAAATATTTGCAGAAAATCAACATGCAATGTCTCATCACTTACCGGATGGAATTGGATGTCTTTTAAAATGGCCGCGCATTTACTTCCGTCAATCGAAAGATCTACAATGTAAATTTCAGGCGTATAGACCAATTTGCGAATACTCTCTTTACTTACAGTGAAATGCACTACTTTTTCTCCCCCGTATAATACACAAGGTATTAACGATTCTTTGCGATAAGCTTTTGCAGCTTTCTTCCCGGTGTTCTCTCTTTCAGAACCTGATAATTCAAATGTTTTCATTTTTTAATTGTTTGTGTTACTCAAAATTAAGACTCTTGCTTCCTAACTTCCCATCACACGGAATTTTATAAAGCGGATGCAAAGGTAATACTTTTTTTTTACATAAAAAAACAAATAATATTTAGCATAATCAAAATATTTTAAAATTTTTTTCTACCTTTGCCATATCGTCGTTAATTTGAAATTCATATCATTATGTTATCTTACTCAGACCTACAGCAATTAGAGTTCAAGGGCATATCTGTCAGCCAGATAGAAGAACAATTGAGATTCTTCAGGTCCGGTTTTCCTTATTTGTCTATTTACGCTTCCGCATCCGTACAGAAAGGAATTCTGTCTATTCCCAAAAATGAACAGGAATTTTTCCTGAAAATATGGGATATTTATCTACTGAAAAATAATACAATTGTAAAATTTGTGCCGGCATCCGGAGCAGCCAGCCGGATGTTCAAAGATTTGTTTGAGTTTTTAGATACCGCGGACAGTATGGTAACAACACCATCTGTAACCGCGTTTTTTGAAGGCATCTCACAGTTCGCATTTTATCATTTGCTGCAAGATTGTTGTAAGCAAAACGAAGGTAAAAGTATAGCAGAACTGATTGCAAACGGAGATTATAAAATAATTATCGAAAACTTGCTTTGTGACAAAGGATTAAACTATGGACAACTTCCCAAAGGATTGCTCTTTTTCCATCCCTGTTCCGGCAGTTCGCGCACTGCAATGGAAGAACATTTGGCGGAAGGCGCTATGTATGCTTGCAATGTAAGCAAACAAGTGAATCTCCATTTTACCGTATCACCCGAACATCGTAAACTGTTCCAAAAACGGGTAGACGAAATATTGTCCGAATACGAAAACAGGTTTGGCGTTTGGTACAATATTGAGTTCAGCGAACAAAAATCATCGACCGATACAATTGCCGCAGATGCTGACAATCAACCGTTTTACGATAAGGAGCAACTGGTTTTTCGTCCGGGAGGCCATGGCGCTTTGATTGAAAATCTGAATGATATTCAAGCCGATGTGGTATTTATCAAAAACATAGACAATGTTGTACCGGACCGGTTGAAATTCGAAACCGTCCGTTATAAAAAATTGATAGCCGGTATTTTGATTCATTACCAACAAAAGATTTTTGAATACCTGTATAAAATCGATTCAGGAAAATACAGTCAGGAACAAGTATTGGAGATGTTGTATTTCCTTCAAAATGACCTTTGTATCAAAAATCCGGAGACAAAAATCCTCGAAGACGGAGAATTAATCCTGTATATCAAATCCAAACTGAACCGCCCCTTGCGGGTCTGCGGAATGGTCAGAAACCAGGGAGAACCGGGAGGAGGTCCGTTTTTGACGGTTAACTCCGATGGAACCGTATCACCACAGATATTGGAAAGTTCTCAAATCGACTTGAAAGACCCTGAAAAAAAACAACTGTTCGAACAAGGCACGCACTTTAATCCTGTCGATTTGGTATGCACTTTGAAAAATTACAAGGGGGAAAAATTTGACCTCCTCCGACATGTAGATAAAAATACCGGCTTTATTTCGCTGAAATCCAAGAATGGGAAAGAACTTAAAGCATTGGAATTACCAGGTTTATGGAATGGTGCCATGTCGGATTGGAATACAATTTTTGTAGAAGTGCCTATTGAAACATTCAATCCTGTGAAAACAGTGAATGACTTGTTGCGTGCGGAACATAGTGAACATTAATAAAATATGTCCTATAATGAAAAAAAATCAATCTAAAATACAATCAAATGAAGCAATTATTTATTAGTGTGTTATTTACACTTATTGCAGGCCTTTCGGCGCAAGCAACCGTCCGTTATGTTAAGATTGGCGGTAGTGTCGATGCAAATAATGCAATCAATGCAGTGTCGTGGACAGCGGCTTGCCCCGACTTACAGGCAGTTATCAATGTTTCTAACGCAGGTGATGTCATCTGGGTGGCGGCAGGCATTTACAAACCGATCCGCAGGGCGGATAACTTAACTGTTATTTCATTGAATAACAGGAACAATGCTTTTGTCTTGAAAAAAGACGTAAAAATTTTCGGCGGCTTTGCCGGAACCGAGACAGCGCTCGACCAACGCACCGGAACGCCTGCTAACGCTTCAACGCTCAGCGGCGATATAGATGGCAATACTATTTTAAACAACAAAAATGCCTACCATGTTATTGTCAGTGTAGGTGATGCAGGCGCTGCACTGTTAGACGGCTTTACCGTTACCGGAGGATATGCGCTTGAGCCGGAAGATGATAATACAAATATTACTGTGAATGGAGAATCGGTTTGGCGACTTGCCGGCGGCGGTATAAATTGTCACAATTCTTCGCCTGCGCTGACCAACCTGATCATTAAAAATAATACAGCTGAAATTTACGGCGGCGGAATCTACAACAGGAATGGCGCCTCTCCACAATTAACCAATGTGACGATTAGTGGAAATACAGCGGCATTTGGCGGTGGAATAGCTAATTATGGAAATACTTCCCCGCAATTGACAAACGTACTTGTCAGTGGAAATTCGGCAGAGGTCGGCGGTGGAATTTATAATTATTACAACGCTTCTCCGCTTCTTACCAATGTGACTATCAGCGGAAATGCAGCAAGTGAGATTGCCGGAGGGGTATATAACCAAACTTCATCTTCACCCATACATCACAATACAATCATTTGGGGTAACGGACAGACGGATGTTTTCAATTTTGAGAGTAATCCCGTTTATGCTTACAGCTTGGTAACGGGACAAACCCAAGCAGGAAGCAACGGCAATATGGACGGAAATACAAATCCGCTTTTCGAACAAGGTATCGGCTCTAACCAAGCGCCAACTACCAACGGTGATTACCGAATAAAACTGACCAGTCCTTTATTAAATAAAGGTAGTAATGCGCTCTATCTTGCAGATAGAAAAATTGCCAATTTTAATAATGAAACGGATTTATCCGGCAATTCACGCCTGTATGCCAACACAATAGATTTGGGCGCTTATGAATTTCCCATCCATATCCAACCTTCCGCCGATGGCACTGTCTATGTGAAAGCCGGTGCAAACGGAGATGGTTCTTCGTGGGCAAATGCATATCCTAACTTAGCTTACCCCTTGATGATTGCAAAGGAATTTGCGATCGTTAAGCGGATTTGGGTCGCTTCCGGCACTTATTATCCTGAGTATAAAGCAGCAGAAACAGATAATACGGGGCAAACTACCGACCGGGACAAATCTTTTGTGCTGGTGAAAAACATTGCGGTATACGGCAGCTTTGCCGGAAATGAAACATCTCCCGATCAACGACCTGTGACAGCGGCTAATACCACTATCCTTTCCGGCGATCTGAACAAGAACGGCGCTGTGGATGCAAACGATGCTTACCATGTCGTAATCGCAGCCGGTGATGTCGGTTCCGCCTTGTTGGACGGGTTCACCATTACCGGAGGAAATACCAGCGCTTATTCCAACAATTATATTTCAGTAAACGGAGAACAGATAACAAGACATGGCGGCGGCGGAATACATGTCGCGCATGCGTCTCCCCATTTTAACCGGCTAACGATACGCAACAATTTTGCCACCTACGGCGGCGGCGTCTATTGCATCAAAGCTGCCTCCCCCACCCTTACCAACATACTCGTCAGAAACAATTCTGCAACAGAAACAGGGGGTGGAATATTCAGTTCCGCATCTTCACCGGTATTTGCAAACACAACAGTTGTGAATAATACGGCAAAAACAGGCAATGGAATCTACAACGCATCCACGTCCTCAACCCGGTTTTACAACGCTATTTTATGGAACAACGGAACGAATGGTATTTTCAATGAATCCGCCGGTACGCTGACCTATTCTTATAGTGTGGTGCAAAACGCTCAAACCGGCGGCAAATGGAATACTGCGATTGGCAGCGACGGCGGCGGAAATATTGACGTCGACCCGCTTTTCACCAATGTTTCTGCAAACAATTTCAACTTGGAACCTTGCAGTCCTGCTATCAATACCGGAAACAATGATTTGTATCTCTCAGCGGCGCTTGTTAGCAGTTTTGCCAACGAAAAAGACCTGGCCGGAGCGTCCCGCCTCATTTCCACTCGGGTAGATATGGGTGCGTTCGAAGCCTCAGTCATCAAGATACGGCCTACACTGACGCCAGCACCGTCTCAAACCATCACATTCGGGGGAAAAGTCAACATTTTCACCTTGACCGGAACTCCACCATGGACAGTGGTGTATAACGACGGTTCGAATAATAAGACTTTGACAGGCCTTACTACGCCTACTTATACCCTTACGCCAACTGCTGTTGGGGTATATACTTTCGCTCCGATCAGTGTACAGGATGTAAATTGCAGCAATACGCTTCTCTCCGGAACCACTGTCATTACCGTTGAGAAAGCCCAACAAACCATTAAGTTCACTCCGCCTACGGTCATGCAAGTTGAAAAAAATATTTATACTTTGACTGCAACCGCTACTTCCGGCCTCCCGGTCTTGTTCAAACTTCGTCCTGCAGACAGCGAGCTTGCCGAAATAACCGGCAACAATTTGCGCCTGAAACAGTCCGGATCGATTGTTGTAACAGCTTATACAGCTGCCAATCCGAACTATTTTGATGCACCGGAAGTACCCGTTACCATTTCGCTCACCAGCAACAATATCAGTGCAAGTTTTACCGTACAGGGAGCAAGTTTGGTCAGCAGTAATAAATACCTTGTCAACACCCCCAACGTAACCGAAATTAGCATCAATGTTACCACAAGCGACCGGAATGCAAAAGTCGAATACAAAGGTGTAAGCGGAAAATCTTTTGTGGTAGCTGTGAATCGGGCAGGTACACAAACGGTTACATTCACGGTTGTTTCTCAGGACGGCACTAACCGCAAAGATTATACCTTCACCGTCGAACAACAATTGAACTTCGATGCGTATGTAGCAACGAAATGGGACAATACCTTTATACTGAATATTCGGAAATTTACGGAAGAAAAATTTGAGATAAACGCTTGCCGTTGGTATGAAGATGCGAAAGCCTTGGGTACCGGCTTAACTTATTCGAAAGGCAATCTCAAAACAGATGTTTTCAAACCGGGTTCTGTCTATCATTTTGAATTGGATACAAAAGAGGGCGTCGTTCGTTCTTCAGGTAAAGTCTTTGCTGCGAAAAAGTCGATTGAAAATAGCGCCTTACATATATATCCCAATCCGGTGACACAAAATCAAAAACTTACGGTAGAGATTGACGAAGCAGACAACTACTTAGAGAATACGCCAATACGGATATACAGCCTCTCCGGTGTATTTGTAAAGCAACTGAATACCACCGGCCGTTTGAGGGAAATAAACCTCTCTTTACCGGCGGGCGCATATATTCTCAAAGTAGAAGATAAGGAAATGAAAGTGATTGTGAAATAATAAAATAAGATATAGAATATGAAAAAAATAATTTTATTAACAACGGGTTTACTTTGCTGCCTGCTGCTATTCGGCCAATCGAGACATGAGTTTAGTATTTATGGCGGATTTGGTTCATCAGGTCTGAAATATGAAATCAATGAGGGAGACAGGAGCAATGTCACCGGAGGTACATACGGGTTGGGGTATACCCTCTTTTTTAATGAGCATTTCGGTTTTGCTACCGGTATCGGCTGGTCTACCTACAAATCGAAAGCGGAGATCTACGATACGGATTGTATAATTCCCGATTTGGATGATGGTGATGATATTTACAATATTTACGAATTGCAGACGAAAATTAATTGGTACACAGAAAAACAACGTTTAAAAGTTTTCAATATCCCACTGCTGATTCAATACCAAAGTAAAGGTAAAACCAAGTTTTACCTGCAAACGGGTATCAAATTGGCTTTCCCTTCAAGTGCGGGTTTCGAAAGCGAAAATTATTCGCTTACCAACGCGCGTTATTATCCGGATTTAGATAATCCGCCGATAACGGAACCTACTTTCGAAGGTTTAGGTAATTTCGAAGACAGGAGTTCAAAAGGAGACCTTGATTTTAAAACCGCTACTATTTATAATTTGGAAATGGGTCTCAAATGGTCTTTAGGAGGTAGCACTGCGCTTTATACCGGTATCTATTTAGATTCCGGACTGAATAATATCCATAACGAAAGTCAGCAATTTTTTATCAAACCCAACAAGGAAGACCCGGAAAATTTTTCAAATTACAGCATTCTTGAGGCGCAAAGCGAACCCGGAAAAAGTTTTGTTGAAAAAGTAAAACCGTTCGCGATTGGTTTGAATTTCAGGTTGTCATTCGGAACAGGGAAGTTTTAAGCTGAAAGCAACCGTCATTTATTCGGACAAATCGGCGTCAATACAATGTGTAGCATGTAGTGACGCCGATTTGTGTTATTGGCGTAAGTCCAAGCAAAGGTAGTCGTAATGGATAACCGGCTTATTCCCTTTTTTGCCGATTAATTCGCGTGCTTTCACACTATCATAACTCACTTTTCCCAAGCCAATCTGTCGCAACTTATCGTCATATATCCTGACAATATCATCTTTTTCAAACACGCCTTTTACGGCGACAATTCCTACGGGCAACAGCGATGTCGCTTTTTCATCCGATAAAACTTTGGCGGCATCGGCATTGATATGGATTTCCCCCTTGGCGAAACTCTCGGAATGGGCTATCCATTTTTTGATTCCGGAAGAAACTTTGGGTGAAGGAATAAAACGCGAACACAGCACATCCTGATTTTTTTCCAATAAACGGGGAAGAACAGCCTCTGTTTTTCCATTGGCGATGATTACCTCAATTCCTTCTCCGGCAACTTTTCGCGCGATACGGTATTTAGTCAACATACCTCCCCTGCCGAAGGTAGATTTACCGGTTTGAATACAAGCGGTAATATCATTCGACAGGTCTATCTCTCGAATAATTTCCGCCGTGGAATCGCCGGGAGAGCCATTGTATATGCCGTCGACATTACTCAAAAGAATCAACATCTCCGCATCCATCATTGCGGCAATCATTCCGGAAAGTTCATCATTATCGGTAAACATCAGTTCTGTAACGGCAATCGTATCATTCTCGTTCATAATCGGAATAACCTTGTTTTCCAACATCACGTTTACACAGTTTTTTTGATTCAGGTAATGTCTCCTTGTACCTAAACTCTCTTTCGTCGTCAGTACCTGACCGCAGGCAATGCCGTGCGCTTTGAAAAAGTCGTAGTAGCGGTTCATTAACTTAGCCTGTCCTACAGCAGCATACAATTGACGCGCCGATACGTCGTCTAAGCGGCCTTTTACCTTTATTTCATTCCTTCCGGAAGCCACAGCGCCCGATGAGATAAGAATTATTTCCAATCCGTTCCGGTGAAGAAACGCAATCTGGTCGACTAAGGACGACATCCGCGTTACATCAAGCGTACCGTCTGCCCGAGTCAATACATTGCTACCTATTTTTATGGCAAGCCGTTTTATTCCATACATTTTTAACAAATAATTTTTCTTGTTAATATTCAGTCACTTATACTTATATAAAAATAAAAACTGAAAATAAAAAAAATAAAAAATAAAAAAATAGTTTCGATTTATTTGTGAGATATATTTTTTATCAGTACATTTGCATATACATCAAGCGTGATGTATTTATTTTCAACTATTACAAGCCGCATTTTGTCGATTGGAAAACTCATCAAAAATAACACAATTCCGAGACAAGCTTTACCGGGAATGGCGGGCCGCAACCTTAGGGTCAAGTTTTATGCTCAGCGGATTACAAATACGGTATCGCTCTCAAATCCTGTCATACGGAGTTTTGCATATCCACTGATGCGGCTTTTCTTATTGCTGATAGCCAACGGTCTGGGTCAGCAACACTTCCTGTTTGTCATTCAACGTCAGTAATTTATGCAAACCATCCTTGTCGTATGAGCCGCGAACGACAGTAATCAAACCTTCCGAAGCACAGAAAAGATAAATATTCTGGGAAATAAATCCACAATCCGTTAGCGCTGCATCCCGGTTAGATGCTTTGTCCAGATTCGCAACAAAAATAAAATTAAGCGGAGCTGTTGTCACAAAAGCTTGCATTCCGGTCATTGCCTGATGGTTGCCGGAAACTTTCAAAATCAGCTTGTTTTCTTTCGCTTCATAAAAATAAACGCCCGATTGTAAAGAAATGTACAAATCAATCTCTTGTCTATCCTGCGAAGTAGGAACCGTTCTTTTATTTTCCCGGTTAAATCCGTAAGCAGCCCATGCCAAATCGGCAATCGTTTGTAAACTCAAGTCTTTGGCAGAGAAATTCCGGTTGCTTTGCCGGTCATTGAAAGCTTCCATCAAGGGTTTTCCGCCTGTTTTCTGCGGTGCAGGCAATTGTATATCCTGTGCCATACAGGAAACAGATAAACTTAACAATGCAAAAGAAAAAAATAATTTGTTCATGATTGAAGTAATTTTAAAGTGAATTTGTGCCTTTTTTTATATTTTATGTCCTTTTTTTCTTTTAAAAGAACACCACAAATGTACCATTTTTTTTTGATTTGGAAGGATATAATCTGAAAAAACGCTATATTTGTGACGTCAATGCAGAAATACAATCTTTCTTGCCGGACTATTTTATTCAAATCAACAAAAACTGCATTGTAAATGGAGAAAAAGTAAAGTCTATTGTTGCCAAAGACAGAAAAGTAAAGGTGGGTGGGGAGTTTTTTGCTTACTCAGTGTCGGGAGGCAAAGTATTCAAGTATTATTACTAAATTTGTCACATAAAAGTAATGAATCTTTTTTTACAACTATTTTAGGAGCGCCACCTAAAGACTGTTGGTAAAAATGCCTCCTTGAGAGGTCGAGTCATACGCTTTCGAATCGTTAAATGAAATTATAAACTTTAAAATCATCAAGAAGGCGCAACAAAGATAGGAATTATTTTCAAGAACTAAAAATCCTGTACAGTTGCAGGTTTGCCGGGCGTGGGCGAATACGAAAGTTTTGCAAAAAAAAAACGAATTAATAATCAATAAAATTTATTTAAGTATGAAGACAAATATAAAATTAAATGCTTTGGCTTCTCAAAGTCTTTCGGGAGTCGAAATGAACCAGACTAAAGGGGGCAACAATGGCTGTTGTGCATGTGCATGTGCTTATGAAGGTCAACCCGGAGGA
The DNA here is from genome assembly GCA_031289145.1 of Dysgonamonadaceae bacterium. GTDB lineage: Bacteria > Bacteroidota > Bacteroidia > Bacteroidales > Azobacteroidaceae > Azobacteroides. The sequence continues at coordinate 31,265 of JAITQA010000060.1, forward strand.
TCCAGTTATAATGATAATGGGGGAGCTAATAGTCGTGCTGGGAAAAGTTCTCCCCAATTAGATGCACCTCTTTGGTGTCCTTGATCAATGTTTTTATGTCAATAATTGATCGGATAAGTTTAGATAAGTTCACTTTATTTAATTAGTCCGATTCTTAAACAAGGGGCTTTCTGTGATGATTTTATAAGAAAGCCTCTTTGAAATAATTAAAATTAAAAAAAAATTATAAATTTTAAAAAACAGGTTATGAGAATTGGAATATTGTTAATTATGGTTCTGTTTTCAGCGAGCGGTTTGCGAGCACAAAACTTTCGTTATGCGCCAAGTTATGAAAATCTGAACAAATACAGTGTAATTGATTCAGCTTATTTAAAATGTGCTTATAAACTAACTTATTTAAAAGACTCGCTCAAGCCGGAAGAAAAATCAAGCGATGCACAGGTATTATGGATAGGAAAGACCTGTTCCAAATATTACAGCCAATACGCTTTAGCTTACAACTTGTATGTAGTCGAATATTTAAAAAAACATGACACTTATCCCCGAATAAAAGAAGTTGGCTCATGGACTTATGAATTATTCAAGCATTATCCGCAAGGGAAAGAAACCGTGACCGACATTGCTTCTATGCTACAGGGAAATTTTGTCTATGAAGAAGAAATGCCTGTTTTTGATTGGAAAATTACGAATGAAACGCAGGAGGTCTTGTCCTACAATTGTCAAAAAGCAACATGTTCATTCCGTGGGCGGATCTATACCGCCTGGTTTACCTTGGATATTCCGGTAGATAATGGCCCATGGAAGTTTGGCGGGCTACCGGGTTTGATTCTGAAAATATACGATTCGAAAAATCATTTTGTATATGAATGTGAGGGCTTGGAACAATTAAAAACCAAAGAGCCTGTTAAATTCTACAAGTTAGACTATACCAAAGTCAACCGTGAAGAACTGAATAAACTATACCGAAGGTTTCATGACGATTTTGCTGCTTATATGAAATTAAAAGGTGTAAAGGTGAATGTGATGGATCCGGAAACAAAGAAATTTAAAACAGTGGACCATTCTTCTTCTAAACTTCCGTATAATCCGATTGAATTGGAATAAATTTAGACTAATATGAAAAAAGAAAATATCTATTTACACGCCGAAGACATAGCATTTTCTTTGCCCAATACGCCTCAACTTACATTTGAAGGAATAAGCGCCTTTAAAAAAAGTTTGACAAATGCCGAAGAGCATAAAAACCCCACTCTCCCCTCCCTTTGTGGGGAGGGGCCGGGGGAGAAGTCCTTTCACATGAAAAAATACGCATTGTTAGCTATATTCATCGTATGCAATTGCTGTCTTCGTTTTTGTTATGCGCAAACAACCATCATAACGGGTACGATAAAAGACACAAAAGGGGAGCGCGTCTCACATCTTTCAGTGACGTTGAGGCAGGTATCCGACAGCGCTTTGCTAAGTTATGCCTATAGCAACGATACGGGAAATTATAAATTATCGTATTCGGGCGAGGAAAAAGAATTACTGGTGGTGGTTTCCGGCTTGGGAATCGCTACCGAAGCAAAAAAAATACAAAACAGCAATCAGGCGGTGGATTTTGTTGTGAAAGAAGCGGTATTTCAATTGAGAGAAGTAGAAATCAAACCACAGAAAATATATTACAGCAAAGACACGCTCAATTATTTGGTATCGGAATTTATGGATGGCAAAGATTTTGTTATCGGCGATGTGTTGAAAAAAATGCCGGGTATTGAAGTCTCTAATTCAGGAAAAATCAGTGTCCAGGGAAAGCCGATTAATAAGTTTTATATCGAAAATATGGATTTACTGAACGGACGATATGGTATTGCTACGCAAAATATTTCCGCAAAGGATGTTGCTACGGTACAGGTCTTGGAAAACCATCAGCCGATAAAAGCCTTGGATAGCGTTCGTATCGCCGATCAGGCAGCCATTAACCTGAAACTCAAAGACAGCGCCAAAGGAACATTAAGCATTATGGCGCAGTTGGGAATAGGCGCATCGCCGCTATTGTGGAACAATGCCTTGACCGGCATGTATTTTGCGAAAGGAAAACAGAACATTACCGCTTATAAAACGAATAATACGGGGAATAATTTAACAAATGAATTGCGCTCTTTTACAACAAGTTTTGATTTATCTCCGGACAAGGTTACGAATATTCAAATGCCTTCTCCACCGGATATTAGCCGGAACAGGTATTTGTTTAACAACTCCAATGCCTTCACAACGAACAATTTATTTACTGTTGGGAAAAACAAGGAATTAAGCCTGAATATTATCTATTACAACGACTACGAAAAAAGGGAAAGCGAAGCCCGTTCTTCCTATTTTATCACCGGTGATAGTTTGCTGCGGATAAACGAAAATATCCGTTCGTTCACCAACACCAATCGAATAGAAACAGAAATGCGGTATAACGAAAATGACGAAAACCGGTATGTGAATGATTTGTTGAATCTGGAAGGTTCGTGGGAGAATGGAAAAGGAGTCCTGACCGAATCTGCGATTGGACAAGATTTATACCGGCCTTCATTGAAGATACAAAATGCGTTTCACTTTATAAAGCGGTCTGGAAGCGCCGGGTTTGAAATTAATTCTCAAACAGGATTTATATCCACTCCTCAGCGCTTGACGATTACGCCGGGATTGTATGCCGGTTTACTGAACAATGGGGAGGATTATTTTGATTTGCGGCAGGATGCTCGCGCCAATACATTCGTTTCGAACAACAGTCTTATTTTTCTGTCTCCCCTTGTGCTTGGAAAATTTTTCGTAAATCCGATTGCCGGATTTATGGTGGAAATGGATGAGCTTCATTCCGACTTGTATCCCCGCGATATTTTGGGAAATCCGTTGGACTTGGTTCCTGACGGTATGAGAAACAAGCTGAACAGAAATCAGTATTCAAGTCGCATCGGCCTGAATGTAGATTATCGAATAGACCGATTCAAGTTTAGTGCACTGCTACCGCTGAATTATCGTATTTACAGCTTGAAAAACAGGATTGATGCAAACAATAGCGAAAATCTCAATAAATTTTCCTTTGAACCTGCATTGAAGATACAATACATTCCTTCGCAAAAGGTGGATATTAACGCAAATCTGTCTTTTTACAACCGAATGAATGGCATTCAAGAACTATACAGCGGTTATTTATTGCAGACATACCGGAACCTGAATCGGTACGATAGCCGGTTTGCCGCTTCTGAAGGCAGTAATTATTCTTTGGATATAAAGTACAAAGATATTCTCAAAATGCTTTTTGTAAATGCAAACATTGCCTACAATCGGGCTGAAAACAGCGTCACCTACATCCAAACTTTTGAAGAAAATTTATTGCTTACGTCTTATGTAAAACAACCGAATGAAACAAATACCACCATCGCAACCGGTAAAATCAGCAAAGGCTTGGATTGGATGCAGTTTACTTCTGATTTTGGTTTGACTTATCTTACAAGTACTTCCCAACAAATCCGGCAGAATCAATTGGTGGACTCAAAAATTGAGCAAACGGGAATTTCGTGCCGCTTGAGCGCTGTTCCGGTCTCGTTTATTATCCTGACGTATTCAGGTGAATGGCAGCAAAGCCGGTCGGAAATTGAATTACAAAAATCGTTTCCGGTAATCCATTCCTTGACCAATACGCTCACGCTTGATTTTACTTTGTTCAAAAAAATCCGGATGGGTTCACAATTGGAACATTATTACAATAATGCGGTACAAGGCGATAAACAGTTGTATTTTGCCGATTTGAGCCTGCATTATGTATGGAAACAAGCGAATTTTGAATTGGCCTGCAACAACCTGTTTAATACGAAATATTATACCAGAGCGTATTATAGCGATTTGAATACATATCGCTACAACTACGTAATTCGTCCTTCCAGCGTGTTATTCAAAGTAAAATTCAAACTGAAATAACAGAAAAAATCACAGACATGATTACTATGTAAACAAAAAATAGTAATTTTGCACAAAATAATCGTTAAGAAAACAAACACAGGTGAAACGCATCCTTTTTTTTCTCGTTTTGATACTCTCTTTCCCGCTTGTAAAATCCCAGAATTACGATAATCTCCGGGTGAGTTTGCTGACTGTCGAGCCGCGCGACAATGAGGTCTACACGATTTTCGGACACACGGCGCTCCGTTTATCCGACCCTGTTCAAAACATTGACATCGTATTTAACTGGGGTACTTTCGACACGCAAATACCGAACTTCATCCTCCGTTATGTAAAAGGTGAAACTGACTATTTCTTAAGTACGCTCTCTTTCGAATCGTTTACTGCCACGTATTTGATGTATAAAAACGCTACGGTTATCGAACAGGAACTGTATTTTACGGACAATCAAAAAGAAAATCTGATAAAAACCTTGGGAATCAATTTGCAACCTGAAAATAGCGAATATCGCTACGATTTTGTCTTCGATAATTGCACAACCCGTCCACGGGATATTTTTGAAAAAATCTGCGATGGCAATTTGGTTTATCCCAAGCTTCCGGAACCGCTTACCTTCCGAAAACTGATTCACAGCTGCACAAATCCTTATCCATGGTTGGAATTTGGCATTGATTGCGTAATCGGCAACGGCGCCGACTCCCTCATCTCATACCGTTCCACCCTGTTTCTGCCTGAAAAGCTGATGGAGGCCATGAACAATTCCGTTGTCGTATACCCGGATGGAAGTTCAAATACACTTGTCCTGTCTTCCGGAGTTGTTGTCCGACCGCAAGACGAATCGCAGGCGAAGTCTTTCGGATACGCCATCAGTCCTGTTTTTGCAGGGACAGGCTTATTGCTGTTGTTTCTTGTATTGATAATCGTCGGCTATTTCAAAAAGCGGCGTTTCAGATTGCTTTTTGCACTGCTGTTTCTCATTGCCGGAACAGGCGGAAGCATTGTCGCTACCCTCTGTTTTTTCTCTCTTCATCCCTGTACATGGCCTAATTGGAATATCCTCTGGCTGCATCCCCTGCATTTTATCGGGTGTGTTGGTTTTTCTTTTGGAAAATCTTACCGGCTATTTACTTGGTATCATGCCATAAATTTCGTACTTTTGTCGGGCTTTATGTTGGGATGGTATTGGATTCCGCAGGAATTGAACCCGGCGGTGGTTCCATACATCCTCAGTTTGTGGATGATTTCCGGATATGAAAGTTTTAAAAAACATGAATAAATTACTGACTTCACTGCTGGCTGTTCTGACGGCAACGGGGATTCACGCGCAACAAAACGCCGAATCGCCTAAGTTGGTAATCAGCATTGTCATAGACCAGTTGCGGGGAGATTATTTGCAGTATTTCAGTCCAACCTTCGGGGAAAAAGGTTTCAAACGCCTGATGAACGAAGGATTGGTTTACCATCGGGTCGACTTTGGGTTTCCCAACCTGAGCCGGGCGGCATCCGTTGCGTCCATACATACCGGCACTTACCCGTATTATCATGGTATCACGGCAGACAAAAAATATGATTTTGAATCGAAACGGGAAGTATCTATCGTATTTGACAATAGTTACTTAGGTAATTATACTTCCGACAGGTTTTCGCCCCTGTCGCTTTTAAGTTCTACCGTCAGCGATGAACTCAAGATTGCTACAGCCGGAAAATCAGAAGTTTATACCATAGCGCCCAACGCGGATGAAGCCATTTTATCGGCCGGCAGATACGCCGATGCCGCTTTCTGGTTAGACGATTACAACGGAAAATGGGCTACTACAACCTATTACAAAAATATCCCCTGGTATGTAGACCGCTACAATACCGGACAAGCCATCGGCAATAATCCCGAAAGAATATGGATGCCCACCCTGTCTGAATTCAACGGATTTCCCTATACCAAAAGTACAATGCCTTTCAAATATACTTTTTCCAAATCGGATAAAGATAAATTCTTGAAAATCAAACAGTCTCCCTTTATCAATACGGAGATTACCAATCTGGCAGCTGTTTTTTTTGAATATGCGGAATTCAGTAAAAAAGTTTATCCCGCCTTTTTGTCCGTCAATTATTACGCCGGAGACTATCAATCAGGCACACAAACGGATGCGTTCGGGTGGGAAATACAGGATACCTACCTCCGCCTTGACAAGGAAATCGAACGCCTTTTAGATTTGGCGGAAAAAAATGTAGGCCTCAAAAATGTTTTGATAGTACTCACGTCTACAGGATATTATGCGTTACGGACAAAATTGCCTGAAGGATTCGCTCCTGCCGGAGAATTTTATCCTAACCGTTGTACCGCCCTGTTAAACATGTACCTGATGGCCATTTACGGCTCAGGCAACTGGGTGCAGGGGTATTACAACGAACAAATCTACCTGAACAAAAAATTGATTGAAAATGAAAAGGTCAACCTGAATGAAATATTGCAGCAATCAGCCGGGTTTATTGCGCAGTTCAGTGGCGTGCAAGATGTAACGACCATCGCTCAATTGTATGTGGACGATGCCGGTAAAGCGGTTGGTTTTCGCCGGGGAATGAATAAAAAAATCAGCGGCGACCTGTTTATCGAACTTCAGCCGGGTTGGGTGATTGTCAATGAAAATCAAGCTGAACAAGCGCGTTTTTCTCGTGAAAACGCTTCCCTCACACCCTTGTTTATTTTCGGTGGATCTACCCGGAAAGAACATGTCTACCGTGCCATAAAAGCAAGTGAAATAGCTTCTACCCTGTCTTTTATCCTGCGCATCAGGCCGCCAAACGCTTGTAAAGAAGCGCCTTTGCAGGAGTTTTTTAAATAAGCGTGATTTAATGATTAATGTTTAGTGATTAGTGAATAATAAAAATAAATAATTATAAATATGGGTTTTAACGAAGTTTTATCCAAATTGTTTGGGAATAAATCCCAACGCGACTTACGGGAAATAGATCCTTATGTAAAAAGGATTGAGGCTGTTTATCCGGAAATTGAGAAACTTTCGAATGATGCCTTACGCGATCATACGGAAGCCATTAAACAAAGACTTGAAGATGAAGTTAGTATAGAAAAAGTCAAAATTGCCGAACTGAAAGCGAGCATAGACGATCTTGCATTGGAAGACCGGGAAAAAGTTTGGGCTGAAATCGACAAATTTGAAAAAGAAATTCTTGATAAACAGGAAAAAGTGTTGGAAGATGCACTTCCGGAAGTTTTTTCCATTATGAAAGATACTGCCCGTCGGCTTACACAAAACGAACAGGTTATTGTGACGGCCAATGATTTTGATAGACAATTGGCTGTTTCCCACGATTTCGTAAGCATAGACGGAGATAAAGCCATCTACTTAAACCATTGGACAGCAGGAGGTACTGAAATAACCTGGGACATGATACACTACAATGTCCAGCTATTCGGCGGCGTAGTGCTGCACAAGGGGAAAATTGCCGAAATGGCGACCGGCGAAGGTAAAACCTTGGTGGCGACGCTTCCAGTTTTTCTGAATGCATTGACACACAACGGAGTACATGTAGTAACCGTGAATGACTACCTCTCCAAGCGCGACTCGGAATGGATGGGTCCCTTGTATATGTTCCACGGATTGTCGGTCGATTGCATCGACAAACACCAACCCAACTCCGATGCTCGCCGCAAAGCCTACGAAGCCGATATTACTTTCGGTACCAATAATGAATTCGGATTCGACTACCTGCGCGATAACATGGCCATCAGCCCCAAGGATTTGGTGCAACGGAAACACAATTATGCCATCGTCGATGAGGTTGACTCGGTTTTAATTGACGACGCCCGTACACCTTTGATTATTTCAGGGCCTGTTCCGAAAGGCGAAGAACAACTGTTCGAAGAATACCGTTCCCGCGTAGAGCAAGTGGTAAGTGTCCAAAAAAGTCTGACTACCAAACTGCTGGCCGATGCCAAGCGAATGATAAATTCGGCCAATCAGAAAGAAAACGAAGAAGGCGTCGTGCTTTTGTTCCGTTCTTACAAGGGAATGCCCAAAAACAAAGCGCTGATTAAATTCCTGAGCGAGCCGGGCGTTAAAGCAGCCATGCTGAAAACGGAAGAGTTTTATATGCAACAGCAAAACAGGGAAATGCATATTATTACCGATCCTTTGTTTTTCGTGATTGATGAAAAAAACAATACGATTGAACTAACGGAAAAAGGCATCGACTTATTGACAGGTAATTCCGATGACCCGCAATTCTTCGTTTTACCCGACATAGGAAGTCTGATGGCGGTAATCGAAAATGAAACGATCTCCGACGAGGAAAAACAAGTCAAAAAGGACGAATTGATGCAGAATTATGCGGTAAAATCGGAGCGTGTCCATACCGTCAATCAATTGCTGAAAGCCTACTGCCTGTTCGAAAAGGACGATGAATACGTGGTTATCGACAACAAAGTGAAGATTGTAGATGAACAAACCGGCCGTATCATGGAAGGCCGCCGTTATTCCGATGGTCTGCACCAAGCTATCGAAGCCAAGGAAAGGGTTACGGTAGAAGCTGCTACGCAGACTTTTGCAACGATTACCCTGCAAAACTATTTCCGCATGTACCGCAAATTAGCAGGGATGACCGGTACGGCAGAAACGGAAGCCGGAGAATTTTGGGATATTTACAAATTAGACGTTGTGGTTATCCCCACCAACCGTCCCATTGACCGGAACGATATGAACGACCGGATATACAAGACGGCCAGGGAAAAGTATGCCGCAGTCATTGAAGAAATTGTGAATTTGAAAGATGCAGGACGCCCGGTGCTGGTCGGTACGACTTCGGTTGAAATATCGGAATTACTCAGTCGTATGCTCTCTATGCGGAAAATTCCTCACAACGTGTTGAATGCCAAGTTGCACCAGAGAGAAGCGGACATTGTAGCCCAAGCCGGTCAGACCGGGACGGTTACAATTGCTACCAACATGGCCGGCCGTGGTACGGATATCAAACTTTCACAGGACGTCCGCAAAGCCGGAGGTTTGGCGATTATCGGTACGGAAAGGCATGACTCACGCCGCGTCGACCGTCAGTTGCGCGGTCGTTCCGGCCGTCAGGGAGACCCCGGTTCATCGGTCTTCTTTATCTCATTGGAGGATGACTTGATGCGTCTTTTTGCTACGGAACGCATTGCCGGAATGATGGACAAGATGGGATTTAAAGAAGGTGAGGTATTGGAACACAACATGTTGAATAAATCTGTTGAACGCGCCCAAAAGAAAGTCGAAGAAAACAACTTCGGGATTCGTAAGCGTTTGCTGGAATACGACGATGTGATGAATTCCCAGCGCGAAGTCGTTTATACCCGTCGCCGCCACGCCTTAATGGGTGAACGTATCGGATTGGACGTAGTAAACATGCTTTACGATACGGCCAATGCAATTTGCGAACAGTTTCTGGAAGCTAACGACTATGAGGGCATGAAGTTTGAACTTCTCAAAACCATGGCAGTGGATGTTCCGTTCTCTGAAGATGATTTCAAGGGAATGAAAGCGGATGATATGACCGAGAAAGTATTCAATGCCGCTTTAGACAGCTTCAAACGCAAGACGGAACGGATGGCCCAAATAGCGCATCCGATTATTAAAAAGGTTTATGAAGAACAGGGCGAACGTTACGAAAACATTGTCGTTCCGATCACCGACGGCAAACGGGTTTACAATGTCACCTGCAATCTCAAGGAGGCTTATAATACCGAATCTAAGGATATTATCAAATCGTTCGAGAAATCTATCCTCCTACATTCGATTGATGAATCGTGGAAAGAGCATCTCCGGGAAATGGATGATTTGCGTCATTCGGTACAAAATGCCAGCTACGAAAACAAAGATCCGTTGCTGATATATAAATTAGAATCGTTCGATTTGTTCAAAAAAATGGTGGATGACATGAACCGGAAATCCGTTTCTATCCTGATGCGTGGGCAAATCCCCATGCGGGAACCGGAACAGGTCCGTCAGGCAACACCTGAACGCAAAACGGATTTCAGCAAATACCGCACGCAAAAAGATGAAATCGCAGAGAGTCGCCGGATTCAAAGCCAAGTTGCCTCCCGTGATACCCGCGAACAACGGATAACAGCACCTATCCGCACCGAGAAAACCGTGGGAAGAAATGACCCTTGCCCTTGCGGAAGCGGGAAAAAATACAAAAACTGTTGCGGAAGTAATTGATATAAAATTGATTAGTGAAGGCTCTATTTAAGAGAGCCTTCACTAATCAATTTTTAATTTCACGACAGCTTTCCTGATCAAAGCGTTTTCCTTTACTTTTACCGAAGGCCTGTGTGCATCATCCGGAAAGAAAATGAAAAACCGACTGGAATCTGCAAGATAATACTTGTCATAATCCGGTTTCATGAAATAAATATCCTTTTCCGCATCATAAAGCGTCGCGTCTTTTGTATCAGCTAAAGGCAACACGCCTATTTTTTCCTCTCCGAAAATAAGATACTGAATATCAATATACTTGATATGTGCCTCGCATTTGGCGTCTTCTTCGTTCTTGGTGATATATTCGCTGATATTCACGTACAAATCAGCGCCTTCCAGTTCGTAACGTCCCAAAGCCATGCCTTGCAAATCCTGACTTGCCAGAAAACGAAAAGATTTTTGCCATCGTTCTTTATTGGCAAAATAATGACGAATAAACACCTCTTTGTCAATTGATTCATCCGGCGCTACCTGCCAACCTTCTTTCCATTCGCCTTTCTGAAACCAGGCTAAAACTTCCTCTGCTGTTTTTATGAAATCTTCCATATTATTTTGTATTATTGAATGTGATGCAAATATACGAAATTTTATTTTTCAATCTCCTAAAAACAACTTTTTTACGCAAAAGAAAAATATAAATGGGTAACGATTTGGAAACGAGCGAAGTGCTCTCGTTTGCTGCGTTTTACCATACCGGTTTGACAAATGACGTTAAATAATACCTATCTTTTGTCCACAATACCCACACGTTCCCACTTGGCGGGTTCGGTACCCAGTTTTACTTTCTTTTTAATTTCCTGATACTTTGCCCGAACTTCCAACAATTTCCGATTGGCATCTTTGGATATGGGTCTTGCCTCCTCCAAAAGTTGTTCAAGCGCTTGATTTTGCTTGTTCAGCACACTGTTTTCAGCCTCTAATTCGCTGATTAACACCTCATTTAAACCTGCGTTTTTCATGATTTCCACATTGTTACGCAGACCGGAAATTAATATTTCCGCTTTTTTTACTTGTTCACTGATTGTCTTTGACATAATGTTTAATAATTATTGATTATTTTTATTCGCGAAAAGCGATGTAATTCCAGCAAGCGCAGCACATCCAATCATTACGTAACAGGTTGAATGTAAAATATTTCCTACTCCCGATAATGGCATAACAATACCACCGATAAGGAATGTACTTGCACCCAAAACCGCCGATGCTGTGCCTTTGTATTTCTTTTCCAAGTCAAGCGCAAGGTTGGTCGAAATGGGGAAAGTCGCACCCGCACAAAGCAAAGTCAGAAACAATGAGATGCACAAAAAGGCGAGAGACAAATCCATTATGAGCGAAAAGCCGGTTAATACGCTGCATACAAACAGACTTGCAACGGCATAATTTAATATCTTGGGGGGATTTTTAAAACGAGCCGACAGCAAATTTCCAATGGTTAAAGCAACTGCATTGACGGCAAAAATAATGCTGTACGCCATAGGCGATACGCCATAATGTTCCTGAAAAATAAAGGGCGACGAGGCGATATAGGCAAACATGACTGCCGTTGAAAACGATAGCAAGGCAATGTAG
>JAITQA010000064.1 GCA_031289145.1 Dysgonamonadaceae bacterium
CGAATCGATAGAGTGGCTTCATTTTGCCGGTATTGTGTTGAAATGTCAAAAAACCACGCAAGGCGTTATTCCGATTGCTGTGTATAGCGATTTATCTGATTTTAAGCTCTATATGGGAGACGTTGGGATATTGACCATGAAATCGGGAACGCCGTGGCAAACCATTCTTGCACCCATCGACGCTAATAACACTTTCATGGGCGCATTGGCTGAAAACTATGTGGCACAAGTTCTTACTTCTAAGAAATATCCGCTTTTTTATTGGAAAAATAACAATACCGCCGAGATAGACTTTCTCATTCAGAAAGAGGGAGAAGTAATACCGATCGAAGTCAAATCCGGCGCTAATATCCGCAGTAAAAGTTTATTTCTATTTGTCAAACAATATGCCTGCCCTTATGCTATCCGCATCTCTGCCAAGAACTTCGGTTTTGAAAACGGCATCAAATCAGTACCGCTGTATGCAGCGTTTTGTATTTAAATTATTGAAAAATAATGTTTTGCAAATATAGACAAATTATTCATACCTCAATGCATTAATCGGGTCTAACGAAGCGGCTTTTTTCGCCGGATACCAACCGAAGAATATGCCGGTAGCGGCGCAAACCAGAAACGACATTCCTACCGCTGGAACACTGACGATATAGGGCCAGTTCAGCCCTTTGGAAGCGCCATACGAGATAAGCAAACCCAATAATATCCCGATAATTCCGCCAATCAGACTTAAAATAATACTTTCACACAGAAATTGCAATAGAATATCCTTGTTCTTGGCTCCGATGGACATGCGCAGTCCGATTTCCTTAATGCGTTCGGTAACCGTTACATACATGATATTCATGATGCCAATTCCTCCTACAAGCAATGAAATGGAAGCAATGGCTGCCAACAATATGGTGAGGAAACCGGTAACGGAGTTCATCATTTCCAACATTTCCTGTTGAGTGCGAACGTCAAAGTCACTTTCCTGAGCGGGTTTCAGTTTGTGTTCGCTGCGCAAAATGCTTTCTATTTCATCAGTTGCCTCGTTAGCTGTTTCTTCCGAGCGGGCGGACGCCATAATCATGTGAATGTACGTGATTGCCAATATCCGTTTTTGTACCGTAGTGTAAGGTGCAATCACCACATCATCCTGGTCTTGTCCCATTTGATTTTGTCCTTTGCTTTCGAGTACGCCAATGATTTTGAAGGGTATTTTATTGAATCGGATACTTTTCCCCAGAGGATTTTCTCCATTGGGAAAAAGATTATCGACAACGGTTTTTCCGACAACACAAATTTTGGCGGAGTTCCGCACGTCCTGTTCGGTAAAATTGGTTCCCGAAGCGATGCTGTATTTACGAATGGAAAGCAATTCCGAATTTCCGCCTTGCATACTGCCCGGCCAGTTGTTTGCGCCGTTCACCAACTGTCCGCTGGCGTTGACCAATGGCGAAACCGCGCTTATTTGTTTTGCCTGAGTACGAATAGCGTCCACATCAGAAGCTTTCAGCGTCTGAACGTTGGAAGAACCGACATTCACACCCCCCTGCCGTTGACTGGTACGCATGACCATAATCAGGTTGGTACCCATGCCGGAAATCTGGTTGTTGATACTTTGGGAAGAACTTTGCCCGATACTGACCATGGCAATTACCGATGCGATGCCGATAATAATACCCAACATCGTAAGAAAGGCTCGCGTCTTATTGCGTAGCAATGCTTTGTACGCTATTTTGAATAAATTGAGAATGTTCATTTTAATTATAATTCATAATTCATAATTACTTCACGTGCCGATTGTGTTTCAACCGGACTGTCTTTTACGATATGTCCGTCCCGTAGCTGAATGGTTCGACCGGTAAACGCGGCAATGTCGGATTCGTGTGTGACAAAGGCAATGGTTTTTCCTTCTTCATTTAATTGCTGGAATAAACTCATAATCTCGTAAGAAGTGCGTGTATCCAAATTTCCCGTTGCTTCATCGGCTAACAAGATGACCGGGTCGTTCACCAAGGCGCGGGCAATTGCTACCCGTTGTTGTTGACCGCCGGAGAGTTGGTTGGGCGTATGCATCATTCGGTCTTGCAAACCCACTTGTTCCAATGCCCGGATAGCCCTTTCTTTCCGCTCTTTACCGGAAACGGTGGTGTTGTAAAGTAAAGGCAATTCCACATTTTCCAAAGCGGACGTTCGGGGCAACAGATTATAGGATTGAAAAACAAAGCCTATTTTCCGGTTGCGCAAGGTGGAAAGTTCATCTTTTGTCCGTTCACTGACGGCAATTCCGTCAATAAAATATTCTCCCGAAGTCGGACGGTCCAAACAACCTAAAACATTCAGCAAGGTCGATTTTCCGCTTCCGCTCGTTCCCATAATGCTCACAAATTCGCCGGCATGGATAGTAAATGAAATACCTTTTAGCGCGTGTACTTCTTCGCTTCCTACCAGAAACGTTCTTCGGAGCTGTTTTATTTGAATTATTTCACTCATAACTTTTAATTAATAATTGACAATTGATAATTGACAATGAACGCTTTGCGCAATTCATAATTTATTCTTTCAGAATAGATTATCTTCTTCGTGGCGGTTGCGGCATGAATGGATTGGCGGCTTGTTCCTGATTCAGTTCTTTTTTGCCGATGGTAGCCGAAAGAATTACCTCGTTACCGGTTTCCAAACCCTCTTTTACAATAGTATAAATACCGTCGGAAAATCCGGTTTTTATTTCTTTGCGAACAATACCTTCCGGTGTTTTCATCCAAACGGCTTTTTGGGTAAAATCCGGCGTTGATATTGCAGTCTTTTGCCCTGTATCCGATTCGGGTTTCATTTTCAGATGGGCAAAAATCTCCGGCGTAGGATTGAAATTCAGGGCTTCTGCCGGAACACTCAGTCCTGTTTCCGTTTCTGTAATAATCGTAACGCTTGCCGTCATGCCCGGAAATAATTTTTCTTCCGGATTGGGCGCTTCAATGATGACCGTATAAGTGACCACATTGTTCGTCACGGTCGGTTGCAGACGTAGCTGATTGACAAGCCCTTCAAAGGTATCGTCACTGTAAGCATCCACCGTGAAGTTCACTTTTTGTCCTACCCGGACACGACCGATGTCCGCTTCGTCCACATCGGCTTCCACCTGCATTCGTTTCAAATCGTTGGCAATGGTAAACAAGGTCGGCGTGTTGAACGAAGCCGCCACGGTCTGCCCTTGTTCCACAGAACGGTCGAGGATGACGCCGTCGATAGGAGAATAAATTTCCGCGTATGATAAGTTGACTTGCGCCTGATGCAGGTTGGCTTTGGCCTTGGCCAGTGAAGTTTCCGCCTGCGCCAAACGATTGACGGCTTCCTCGTAAGACGCTTCGGTAGCTGCCTTTACATCGTACAACTGTTTTGCCCGGTCGTAGTTTTGTTGGGCATATTTCAGCTCGCTTTCGGAGCTTGATAAACCGGCTTTCGCTTGCGTTAAGTTTTCGCTCAGCGTCGATTTGTCGATTTCCGCCAATAACTGACCTTTCGTCACTTGTGAATTATAGTCCACGAAAATTTTCTCGATGACTCCCGAAACCTGTGTTCCAACTTCCACTTTATCAACCGGTTGAACATATCCGGTAGCGGTGACCGTAATTTCAATCGTTTTTTCTTCTATCTGCGCCGTATTGAATTGCACTTCCTTGTTTCCTTTTCCTTTCAAAAAAACAACAACGGCAAGGATGACAACAACGGCTGTAACACTGCTGATAATAACTGTTTTCTTTTTCATATTTCTTTATTTTCTAATTTATTCGTTAATTATACAGTAGCCTGAGGCTACTGCCTATATAGGTGTGCTCTCCACGAGAGCTTGCGCTTCGCGCCAATTCATAATTCATAATTCCACCCTGTTTCCCATATAAACATCCAAAACTTTACGTTTCAACATAAATTCGTATTTGCTTTGAATATAATCGTTTAATGCGCTGATATAATTATTTTGCTGTTGCAACAAATCCACCGCCGTAATGGCTCCGGCGTGAAATTGCGCCCGATAGACGTCAAAGGTTTTTGAATAAGCGTTTTGCCTCACATGCGTTGTCTGGTATTTATTGTAAGCCGAAACGACGCTTTGGTATTCTGTGACCACCGTTTGTTGAATGTCCAATTCGCTTTGTTTTTTATCCAATTCCGCTTGTTGCAAGGCGATACGGCTCTGTGTCACTTTCGATTTCGTGCGGCTGTTGTCATAAATCGGAACACTGAGCGAGACACCGATTTGTTCATTCAGCCGGTTGGAAAGTTGGTTGCCGAAATTATCGTAAGCCGTATGCCCTGTTCCGATGCTTCCCCGCAGGCTGACCGTAGGCAAATAATTGGCTTTCGACATTTTAAGACCGATTTTGGCAATATCAATATTGTACCGGCTGATTTTCAAGTCCGGTAAAGATTGGATGCTTCTTTCCAAAACATCCTCTACGGAAGGCAGAAGGCTCATCCCTTGTATCGAAGCGGTATCCGGATGAATAATTTGGAAAGTGGAAGTTATCGGCAGGGAAAGTAAACTTTTCAAGGTCACCAAACTGTTGTCGCGTGAAATTTGAGTGTTGAGCGCATTGTTTTTATCACTGGCATATTGGGCTTCGAGCAGTAAATAATCGCTTTCCAATATTTTACCAAACTGGAATTGTTCCTTGCCTTGTTTCAACTGTTCTTCGCTGGCTGTAATGACGGCTTCCTGGTATTTGAGCAATTCTTCATTTCCCAAAACCGTCAAAAAGGCTTGCAGAATCTGGATAGTCAAGTTGTTTTCATATTGCGAAGTCTGGAAAGAAGATTGCGCTTTCCTCAATTTGTTTTGTTCAATCGTATTCGTAATATTTCCACCCTGATAGAGTATCACGCTGGTATTCAAGCCATAACTGCCGCTAAACGAAGCATCGCTGCCTTTGCTGTGATTGAGACTTTCACTCAGAGAAGCGTCCAGACTGGGAAGCTGCTCCTTTTTAGATTGCGCAAAAGCATCTTCCCTGGCTTCCTCCGTCAGTTTCAGGGATTGGAGATTGTAATTATTGCCGAAAGCATAATTCAAGCAATCTTCCAATGTAAAACGGTAAGCGGCAGAAACCGTATCTTGCGCTGATACCGTTCCTGTCGCTATACAAAATATAAAACCTAAAACAATTTTTCTCATGCTTTTTTTAATTTTTTCGTTGGCACAAAAGTACGATGTCCGGTGAAGGCATGCATTAAAAAAGACGCTGAAACGGAAAAATTAGGGGGTGAAGTGGAAAAAATATACCGATGTGATTCATTCGAATTTAAAAAAATACTTATCTTTGTATCTTTATGTATTGACGTTTCATCAAATAACTTCTCATGCGATATGAAAAAGAGTTTTATTTTAGGTTTGACGTTTGTTATGGCGTCGTGTGTATGCAACAAGCCTGTAGAGGAGAGTCCGCAGGAATTTGATTATCAACCGGATTTTTTGACGCTCCGGGTGGATGCGTCTCGGTTGGAGCGGGTGGACAACTTGCTGCAGGAGTATATTGACAAGGGGATTATCCCTCATGCACTTACTTTTGTGGCAAAGGATGGGCAGGTCATCCATCATAAGGCCTTTGGATGGAGGGATGTGGAACAACAAATTCCTTTGCAGGAAGATGACATCTTCCGGATGTATTCTCAAACGAAAGCGGTCACGACCGTTGCACTGATGACCTTGTTTGAACAGGGTAAATTCCAGTTAGACGACCCGGTGTCGAAATATATTCCCGAAATGACCGACCAGGTGCGGGTGGAAGGAAGCGATACGGAGACCCGCAAAGCGGCTTCGCCGGTGTTGATTCGCCATCTGCTGAGCCATACGTCCGGGATTACCGGTATCCGCAACCCGTCGGGAACGCCTCCTGCTGAGTTCGAAACGCTGGAGGCTTATGTGAAAGAATTAGTGAAAGCGCCCCTGATCTACGACCCCGGAACGGGATGGAATTATCATCCTTCGTCGGATGTGTGGGCTTATTTAGTAGAATATTTTTCAGGAAAAACTTTACAGGAGTATGTACGCGAGCTTATACTCGACCCGTTGGGCATTAAGGATATGGCTTATTATTATTCTCCCGAATACAAGGAACGTTTTGTGACGATTTACAGTGAAGTGGATGGGAAGATTGCCCCGAAGGAGATGTGGAGCGGACGCTATCCGTTTGGTGATGACCGTCGCTATGCCGCCGGAGGAACCGGGTTGAACGGCACGATTGAAGGATACGCCCGCTTCTGCCAGATGATACTCAACGGCGGGAGTTTTAATGGACACCGCATACTGGGACGCCGCACCTTAGACGTCATGGCGAAAGACCAGGTGGCGCATCCGGGAAGCCAGGATGCGGATTTCCATTTCGGATTGGGCTATCAGATTTATCCGGGCGAGAAGACAAGTTGGGATGTGCTGAGCGGCTTTTCGCCGATGGTCTCGGCCGGCGCTTTAAGCTGGGGCGGTATGGCAAATACCGATTACATCGTCGACCCGAAAGAAAATATGATTATCTTGCTGTATACGAACCGTGTACCCGATACGCGCGTATGGGAAAAATTCCTCAATACCGTCTATCAGGCACTGTATTAACTTTAATTCTTTATTCAACAATGGAAGCAAACGAAAAAAGATACGACGAAATGACGTATCGCCGGTGCGGGAAAAGTGGCCTGCTCCTCCCCGCTATCTCATTGGGATTGTGGCACAATTTTGGGAGTGTGGATGTGTTTAATCAGTTCATCAAAATAGCGTATACAGCCTTTGACAAAGGGATTACGCATTTTGATTTAGCAAACAACTACGGGCCGGTGTATGGCTCGGCAGAAGAGAATTTCGGGCAGATACTGAAAAAAGGACTTGGCAAATACCGCGACGAACTGATTGTATCGTCGAAAGCGGGATATGATATGTGGCCGGGGCCTTATGGCAACTGGGGCAGCCGCAAATACTTGATGGCGAGCTTAGACCAGAGCCTCAAACGGATGGGACTGGACTATGTGGATATTTTCTATTCCCACCGTCCCGACCCGCAGACACCTGTAGAGGAGACGATGGGCGCCTTGGCCGACATCGTGCGGCAAGGAAAGGCCTTGTATGTGGGTATATCCAACTATAACGATGTGGAAACCAAGGCTGCGCTGGACGCCTTGAAAGCGTATAATACGCCCTGCCTGATTCACCAGTCCAAGTACTCAATGCTTGAGCGTTGGGTAGAGCCTAAGCTCCTGCCTTTGCTGAAAGACGAAGGGGTGGGGCTGATTGCTTTCTCGCCTTTGGCGCAAGGACTGCTCACGAATAAATACCTGAACGGGATACCCGGCAATTCGCGTGCCGCCAAGCCAAGCGGTTTCCTGAAACAGAACCAGGTGACGGAAGTGGTGGTGGACAAAGCCCGCAGACTGAATGGCCTTGCCGCCCAACGCGGACAAACGCTGGCTGAAATGGCATTGGCCTGGCTGCTCAAAGACGAGCGTGTGACCAGCGTACTGATTGGCGCCAGTTCGACGGAACAACTGCTCGATAATCTCAAGGCGCTTCAGCAGCTTGCCTTCACGAATGATGAATTAGCCGCCATAGAGACAATCCTTCGATGAAGCATTTATTTGTTGCAATGCGTACAAATAAATAATTTTTATTACCTTTGTGCTATAAAAAAATAGAAAGATAGAAAATCATGGCACGGACAACAGGTATATTTATAGAATCTGTCAAATCCAAACTTTTGGGAATCGTTAAAAGCATATTAAAAACTCCATACGAAGGTTTGGGAAATCCGGAAGAATTAAAGATATGAATTTACTGCGGGACTATCTCTAATCAGTTAGTTCCGCTTTTTTTTTCAAACGAAATCAATTATCCTTAAGCAAATTTTAAGCGTTTATTTTCTGAAAAACATAAAATAAAAAGTCCTTAAAACTCACAATTTGCTTGTTTTAAGGACTTTCTCAGCTTGTCGGGGTGAGACGATTCGAACGTCCGACCACACGCCCCCCAGACGCGTACTCTAACCGGGCTGAGCTACACCCCGCTCTTACGGCTGCAAAGGTACGACATTTTTTTTATATCTGCAATATCGCTGACAGCTTTTCTTTTTTAAGCCATGCTACTGACGCATTTGTGACATTGTGACTGTTAAGCGGGGTTAATAGCGTGTATTGTAGGTTAAATATTTTAAAAAACATACATAAAAATGGCTTTTGCACGTTATTTGTAGAGAATTTATTTGTGAGTTAGTCTTATAAACTGACTTTTAATTTATAAACTAAAATTGAAATTTGAATATGAAAACATGGAAATTACTATTTGGTTTTGTGCTGGTGAGCGTTTTAAGCGCCACCGTCGCTGTTGGAACTTATGCTTATTTGAATCGGAGTAATGGAACTTTTTCCTCCGGAAATCAAGAATTTAGTCAGGTCGGCGGCTATCGAATGGCTGCTTATGCCGAAGCAGCTGAAAACACAGATTTTACTTTTGCTGCCGAACAAAGCGTGAACGCTGTCGTACATATCAAATCTGTGGCTGCACCTTCCCAAAGGAACAGAAACGGCAGAAATTATATCGACCCCTTCGAATATTTCTTTGGCGAGGGAAACCCTTTCTCTCAACAAAGACAACAACCAAGGGTCGGTTTCGGTTCGGGTGTGATTATTTCAACGGATGGCTATATCGTGACGAACAATCACGTGATTGAGGGCGCCGACGAAATTGAAGTAATCACCAATGACGACCAAACGTATAAAGCCAAATTAATCGGCAGAGACGAGGCTACCGATATCGCGCTCCTGAAAATTGACGGCAAAAACTTGCATGTCTTGCCTTTCGGTAACTCGGATATACTGAAAGTAGGCGAGTGGGTGCTGGCCGTAGGCAATCCGCTTAACCTGACTTCTACCGTTACCGCCGGAATTGTAAGCGCTACCGGACGTGGCGAATTGTTCTCCGGCTATGGCGGTATGGGACGCGGAATGCCCTCCGAAAACAAGATTCAGTCCTATATCCAGACAGATGCCGCTGTGAATCCGGGAAATAGCGGAGGCGCATTAGTCAATACCAAAGGCGAATTGATCGGGATAAACGCTGCACTTATTTCCGAAACAGGCAATTATATCGGTTATTCTTTTGCTATTCCAATTAATATTGTGAAAAAAGTGATTTCGGATATCAAGCAATATGGAATGGTGCAAAGGGCGCTGTTAGGTGTGAAAGTAACCAACCTGTCCGAACTGAAAGCAGCCGAACCGGAAAAATATGAAAAACTGAAAGTACACGAAGGTATCTATGTTGCCGGTTTCTCTTCCTTAAGCTCCGCCGAAAAAGCAGGACTCAAAGAGGGTGATGTGATTGTTGGAATCAACGATGCAAAAATTAAAAATTATTCGGATTTGACCGCCCAATTGAGCCATTTCAGTCCCGGTGACAAAGTGAAAGTGCAAGTCAACAGAGCAGGAGACGTCAAAACCTATACCGTGGAACTGAAAAATGACCAGGGTACAACGGAAACAATCAAGTATAAATCCCCTGCCGATATTATCGGTGCATCTTTCAAGGAGTTATCACGGGAAGACAAAATACGCCTGGGAATAAATTCCGGAATTGAACTTACGGATTTGACCAATGGAAAATTGAAATCCGAAGGAATCAAAAAAGGATTCATTATCCTGACAGCTAACGATACCCGTATTACGACACCCGACGAATTTATCAAAATCGTGGAAACGATTCTGAAAAAAGACCCGGACGAAAGAGGTTTGTTCCTCAAGGGTTTTTATCCCGATTCAAGACGGGTAGAGTATTTTGCCATAGACTTGAATGAGTAAAGCAGATTTAAAAATAGCATAAAAACATTAAAAGTAGTCATTTGATTTCCGATTCAGAAAAAAAATGACTACTTTTGCAGGTTTCGATTTTTTCTCATACTAAAAATTATTGAATGAGGCAATTAAAGATCACCAAGTCAATCACCAACAGGGAAAGTGCATCATTAGACAAGTATCTTCAAGAGATAGGTCGTGAGGATTTGATCACTGTTGAAGAAGAAGTTGAATTGGCGCAAGCAATTAAGCGAGGTGACCGTGCTGCATTGGAAAAGTTAACGCGGGCTAATCTCCGTTTCGTAGTTTCTGTGGCGAAGCAGTATCAGAACCAAGGATTAAGTCTTCCGGATTTAATTAACGAAGGCAATCTGGGTCTGATTAAAGCGGCTGAAAAATTCGACGAAACGAGGGGGTTTAAGTTTATTTCCTATGCGGTATGGTGGATCAGACAATCTATTTTACAGGCCTTGGCCGAACAGTCGAGGATTGTACGACTACCGTTGAATCAGGTTGGTTCTCTGAATAAGATTACCAAAGCTTTTTCGAAGTTTGAACAAGAACATGAGCGCAGGCCTTCGCCCGAAGAACTGGCAAATGAATTGGACATACCGGTAGAAAAGATTTCCGATACGCTTAAAGTGTCCGGTCGCCATATTTCGGTGGATGCTCCTTTTGTGGAAGGCGAAGACAATAGTCTGTTAGACGTGCTTGTCAATGAAGACGCACCCGTTGCAGACCGTTATCTGATAAATGAGTCGCTTTCGAAGGAAATCAACCGCGCTTTGTCAACATTGAGTGACCGGGAACGAGACATTATCAAAATGTTTTTCGGAATCGGTACGCAGGAGATGACACTTGAAGAAATTGGTGATAAATTTGGCTTAACGCGCGAGCGTGTCCGACAGATTAAAGAAAAGGCAATCAGAAGATTGAAAGCAAGTAACAAAAATGACTTGCTAAAAAGTTATTTAGGGTAAAAACCCGAAACAAAGACAATTCCCCGAAAAATAATTACAAGGGGAAAAAGCTCCCGAGAAATCCGGAGCTTTTTTATTTGTGCGCCTTTAGCATAGGGTGTTAAACCAAATTAACCCTAGGTTTCAACCTGCGGACGCTTGCCTGAATAATTCCATCAACCATTTATTCTGCGCTGCAATTGTAATATCCGAATTATCCAATAAGACCGCATCTGCGGCTTTCCGCAAAGGCCCGTCTTTGCGGGTTGAGTCGATAAAATCGCGTTTTTTCAGGTTTTCCAAAACGGCTTCGAAACTCGCCTTTTCTCCTTTGGCAATGAGTTCGTCCAAGCGGCGTTGTGCGCGAATTTCAGGGCGGGCGGTGACGAATATTTTCAGTTCGGCATCCGGGAAAACGACCGTGCCGATATCTCTCCCATCCATTACAATTCCTTTGTTTTTACCCATTTCCTGTTGTTGCCTGACCATGGCTTCCCTTACAAATCCTACTGCGGCGACCGGACTTACTTTATCGGCTACTTCCATGCTGCGAATTTGTTTTTCTACATTTTCACCATTCAGACAGGTATCCGAACGGCCGGTTACTTCATTGAAGCGAAACGAAATACGTATCGCGTCGATATGCTCTCTTAAAGCAAGTAAATCCAGGTTATCGCCTTGGAAAAAAGCATTTTGTAGACAATACAAGCTTACAGCCCTGTACATGGCGCCACTGTCTATGTAGTTGTATTTGATAGATTTTGCTAAATATTTTGCCATCGTACTTTTACCACAAGCAGAATGTCCGTCGACAGCGATGATTATTTTATTCATAATTTCTGTTCGGATAAAGAAACGGATACATTTATCATCAGAGAAGTTGCCGACGGGTGGTATTGTGCGACAGCGCAGCCGAACGAAAAAGCTTTTACTTTCAGTCCGGCGCCGACAGAGAATCCTGCCATCCGGTTGCCTTCGGTCAAACTCAAGTCGGCTCCCCGTTTCACATTATATCCCAAGGCAATCCAAAGATTATCGCTTGGAAGGAAATCAACTCCGAATACCAAATGTTTTCCGAAAGTTGTCGGAAAAGAATCTTTCTCACCTTGCAAATTATAGAATTTCCATTCATTCAAGTATACCGTTGTAACGGAATACCGGATAGGTGCATGACTTAATTTCTGACTGAATCCGAATTGAATATCCCATGGCATATTTGCCAATTCCGTTTCGTATGCTTTAATCTGACGGCCTAAATTTTTACCGACTAAGCCGATGGAAAGATTTTTGTCCGGGTTGTAATAACTGAGTCCCAAATCAACGCCCAATCCGATAGAAGTGTTGTGTGCATAATCCGAATAAATGAATTTTGCAGCAACACCGCCACGTATATTATCCGTTAAATCGCGGGAAAAGAAGAGGTTTCCACAAATGTCACGCGCACTTAAATCGCCTATAATCTGCGATTGACTTGTCTCAATCATTTTTCCGTAATCGGCGTATGTAACGCCAATCCCCCATGAACTTCTTTCTCCTAACGATTTGGCAAAAGTAAGGTTGCCCATGGCTATATCGGCGATATAAGACAAATAATCAACACTGAAAGACATGTTCATTTCCGGCCCCAGAAAGCCGGGATTATGGTAAATAAGCGACAGGTCATTTTCAACGACGGAAATATTGGTCCCTCCCAAAGCTGAAGCACGAACGGAATTGGGTAGCGTAAGGAAATCAAAAGTAGAATTTCCTTCCTGCGCCGTCAGCGGGAGAATGCCTAATAAAAGGATATATAATGAAATAATTTTTCTCATTTTAGCTAAAACGAATTACAAATGTAAGATTTTCGCTTTAATACTAACGAATAAATAGAGAAAAAAGTATCTTTGCAGCGTAATTTAAGCCGATGGATGCAAAAAAAACACATAAAGCAGATTTAGAAAATAAAAGAACAATCTTTTTTTTAATGGCATTTGCGCTGGTTCTGTCCACTTTTTACGTCATGATGGAGTGGCGAAGTTCAACTGACGAATCAGCCGGCTTACCTCTTTTAAGTCCGGTTTTTGTTGAAAGTGAATTTACCGGTGATACGGAAAATGCTGCGCAATCCATTGAAAACCAACCGCAGATAGAGAAAGAAGAGGAAGTTGTCTATGAAGACTACAACCCTGTGGATAAAATAGCTGAAATAGAAGAACTTCCGGAAATCATGCAACTTAAAACGGACTTGGATTCAATCATACATAGCATGGATATAGAAAGGAATACGCCGGAACTTTCCAAACAAATTCATTTCGCACAGGAACAGGGGGTATCTGCTCAACCGGAAGAAATGCCGCAATTTCCGGGAGGAATGAAAGAATTGATTCGTTATATTTATCAAAATATCCGCTATCCGGAGGCTGCATTGAAACAGCGGATTCAGGGGCGAGTATGGTGTTCGTTTATTGTCAATACGGACGGTTCGATTTCGGATGTTCGTTTGGAACAAGGCGTTTATATTTTTTTGGATGAAGAGGCTGTCCGTGTTTTGAAAACGATGCCTGCCTGGAATCCCGGTCTGAAAGCCGGAAAAAAAATGAAAGTAAAGACTTACGTACCCATTGTTTTTAAACTTTAAATAAATTCTGATAGATGGCAGGGGTGCATTTAAATTTGTCGCACTCGTCATTGCGAAGCCGAAGGCTGAAGCAATCCAGCAATTTGAAATGCATCCGATGGCAGTGATTGTCTTCGGTTAGAGAGGACAAAAAATGTCTTTTTTTCGGTAAATTTGCACAAGAAAAAAAAAAAAATTAACTTTGGGAACTGAAAAAGCAACATAATGATTACATTTCAGGAGGCATTGGCTGTTATTAATAAGGAAATACAAAGGATAGATTATCCTCATGACGCTTCCGGGTTGTATAAACCGGTCGCTTACTTGCTGTCTCTCAAAGGGAAAAAAATTCGTCCCGCATTGACTTTACTTGCTTGCAATCTGTACCGGGAAGAAGTGGACGAAGCAATTTCCCCGGCTTTGGCTTGGGAGATTTTTCATAATTTTACTTTGATGCACGATGATGTTATGGATAAGGCGGATATTCGAAGGGGACAACCCACCGTTCACAAGCAATGGAATGAAAATACCGCGATTCTTTCCGGAGACGCCATGTTGATTCTTGCCTATAGCTACATGGCCAAATCGCCCCAATCCAAACTGAAACTATTGCTGGATTTGTTTTCCGATACGGCTGCAAGTATTTGTAGCGGACAGCAATACGACATGGACTTTGAAAAACGAATGGATGTTACGGAAAGCGAGTATATCAATATGATCTATCTTAAAACCGCCATTATGATGGGCGCTTGCCTTCAAACCGGCGCCATTATAGGAGACGCAGGAGCGTCAGACCGGCAAAACTTGTATGATTTTGGGATTCACCTTGGAATTGCTTTCCAGATTGAAGATGATATTTTGGATGTTTATGGAGATCCGGAGGCTTTTGGTAAAAAAATAGGGGGTGATATTTTATGT
This sequence comes from Dysgonamonadaceae bacterium, assembly GCA_031289145.1. Taxonomy (GTDB): domain Bacteria; phylum Bacteroidota; class Bacteroidia; order Bacteroidales; family Azobacteroidaceae; genus Azobacteroides. The sequence goes on from JAITQA010000064.1 coordinate 14,278, forward strand.
AATAAAAAAACATATCTTTTGATAAAAGCTTTGGATATAGCCAAAGGAGATGATAAAAAAGAATTACTTCATTGGATAAAGAATGATGTTCAGTCGGATAGTAAAATAAAAGCTGTACGCGATTTGTATGACAAATTGGCAGTCAAAGAGGAGGCTTATGCTATTATAGCGGCGTATTGTAAGCAAGCGGAAATTGCTTTACAAGCTGTTGCTGTTGACGAAGAGAAAAAAGAAATATTGATGAATTTTGCTCGAAATTTAAAAGATAGAAAATACTAACCGATTAAAAAACACTATATGTCTTTAAAAAAGTTACCGGAAACAGATGAAGAACGCTTGAATATTCTTAGGGCGATAATTGACCAGGAAGAATTGGCCGAATCACAGTATAAAGTTTTATCTATACTGGAAATGCAGGAATTACGTGTTTTTGTAACTTCTTTTGAAGGACATTTATTCGTTAAAAATCAGGCAATAATGGATAAAGATAAAGCAGTGGCTCTTTATGATGACTTATTCAAAAATGCCCAAATGTATATTTCTCATTTCATACAAGTCTTATTACTCACGGTAATACGCAATGAAATAAAGACTGAAACCCTGCAGTTATATGGCTTTGAAAATTGGGACAAGCCTTATATGCCGGATTTATCCTCGGAAGAAGCAATTTTAAAATGGGGAAAAAGCCTGATGCAAGGAGAAGCCGAACGGATTTATCGAAGAGGAATACCTTTGTATAATCCTGCCATTGCCAAATTGAAAGTGCATTATGAATTGTTTGAGGATGCTATTCAAAGTACGAGTATCTACAAAAAAAATTTAGACCGTTTGTTGGTCGGAATGGTGCCGCTGCGGAAAAAAGCAAATGAACTGATAGAAAATACATGGACGAAAGTGGAAGAAAAATACGGAAATTTGCCCTATAACGAGCGGATTATAAAATACAATGTTTATAAAGTACGGTTTTACCAAAGAGGAGAGCAATTGAATGTATTTAATTGATACGCATACACATATCTTCTTGGAAGAATTTGATGCCGATTGTACGGAAATGATGGAAAGAGCAGCCGAAGCCGGTATAAAACGATTCTGCCTTCCCAATATTGACGTCGATTCAATTGAACGTTTGGATGCATTTGCAGACAGTTATCCGTCTTTGTGTTTCCCGATGATGGGATTGCATCCTACCAGTGTTGGCGAAAATTTCGACCGGGACCTGGCGATAATACGCAGCAGATTTGAAAAAAGAACCTACATTGCCGTCGGAGAAATCGGCTTGGATTTGTATTGGGATAAAACGTATCTACGGGAACAAATCCTTGCATTTGAGGCGCAACTGCAATGGAGTATCGAAATGAATCTTCCGGTTGCTATTCACACGCGCGATGCTTTTCCTTATGTATTCGAAAGTTTACACAAGATAGGAGTCGCCAATTTACGCGGTGTATTCCACAGCTTTGGCGGTTCCCGTGAAGAATTGGAAGAAATTGTGCGTTGTGAGCATTTTATGATAGGGATAAACGGCGTGCTTACTTATAAAAATGCGACATTCCGGGAATATCTCCCTTTGGCTCCCATAGAGCGAATCCTTTTGGAAACCGATGCACCTTATCTTCCTCCGGTTCCTTATCGTGGAAAGAGAAACGAACCGGCCTATATCCTGAAAGTTGTAGAAAAATTAGCCGAAATCTATGACCTTCCGACAACAGACATCGTGCAAAAAACTACTGCTAACGCGCAAAAATTGTTTGGCTAACATCAGCACAAGCACAGGGCAACATAACTGTTGAACTGCCAGAAGTATATGAGTTGTCAAACATTATTCTTGCTTTAACAGACTACGGAAAGGCAGACCCGTATGAAGTATTAAAGCGGACAAAATATTACGAAGAGGTTTTATCAGCAGCACAAAGAATTTTATGACTATGTCGTACAAAATTACAAGGATTATTATTTCGTTAGTGAATCTTTTCAATTTTTAGAGGAAAAAATAGGTAGACCTCAAGGTTATCAAGAAAAACTAAAACACATTACGGTTATATCGCCATTAGCTTACAGAATGAATTGCCACAGAAATATAGATAAAAATACCGATGCCGATTTTGTTTCAGCTTCTCCTGATTTTATAAATGGCGTATCGGATGATGATTTAATCTCCCGTATTGAAGAAAATCATATAATTTTCACTGAAATGGACCATGGATACGTAAATCCCATATCCGATAAATATAAACAACTGCTATTCGAAAATGCCAAACCGCTACGTTCAAAAAATGGGATATTTTTATTTTCTCAAAGCGATGTTGCGCTGAAAAAATAAGAATTATCGACAATAAAGCAAATTTGGTACAACGTCAGTACCGCGTGATATATACATTCGGTTTCAACAGTCTGCAACGTTCGACACATACAATAAAAATACCCCTCGGCTCCGCCTACGTCGGCTTAAAAGCAAGGCTATAGCCTTGCAAAACAGTATTATATAAAAAATAAAATACGAATAAGACTGATTAATTTAATGAGAATTTGTAGTGAAAAAAGAATGCCAAATCGGTTAGAATACAAGTCATAGACCTGCTTTTAGCAGCAACGCAGGCAGAGCCTGCGTTGAGCGAAGGCTGTTATTCGTTTGAAACATTGAGCGCTTTCGGGTCTTTTTAGTAATGTTTTGCCAATCAAACAAAAAGTTGTACTTTTGCTGAAAGTTCCAAAGCAATGAAAGAGTCTATAAACATAAGAAATTTCGGTCCAATTAAAGAAGGACAGATTGATATTAGCAAAGTTACGGTATTTGTTGGAAATCAAGGATCGGGCAAAAGTACTGTGGCAAAGTTAATTTCAACATTTGCTTGGATAGAAAAAGCGTTAGTTCGAGGCGATTACGACAAAAAATGGTTTGAGCGCAAAGGTATCAATCGTTTAAGGAGCCAATTTTTGCCTTATCACCGTATAGATGCCTATTTGAATCCAAACACGATGATAGATTATCACGGCTGTGCATATTCTATTAAGTATCAAAATGATATATTAACAATTAGCGAAATTTCTAAAAATACATATCCGCTACCTCAAATAATGTATGTTCCGGCAGAAAGAAACTTTTTGACTTATATAAAAGGAGCCAAAGAGTTAAAACTGTCTTCTGAATCTTTGCAGGAGTTTAATACCGAATACTACAATGCACAACAAGATATGAAAGGAGTATTGAAACTGCCGATTAACAATACATCCATTGAGTACGATAAACTGAATGACACACTAAATCTGAAAGGAGAAAACTACAAAGTAAAATTGACTGATGCGTCAAGCGGATTTCAATCTTTTGTACCGCTGTATCTGGTCTCACATTATTTGGCTAATTCCGTAAGACAGCATAGCGAGAATAAAGAACTGATGAGTAGTGAGGAAAAAATGAAATTTCAAAAAGGAGTACAGGAAATATGGAGTAACGACATTTTAACAGATGAACAAAAACGTGCTGCGCTTTCGGTACTTTCTGCAAAATTCAATAAAACCGCTTTTGTAAATATTGTAGAAGAACCCGAACAAAATCTTTTCCCGACTTCTCAATGGAAAATGTTACAAAGTTTGCTGGAATTTAACAATATGAACGATGGCAATAAACTGATATTGACTACTCACAGTCCGTATTTGATTAACTATTTAAGTGTTGCGATAAAAGTGAAGAAAGTATTAGATTCTATTTTGGAAGAAAACAAGGCAACATTAATTCCTAAAATAACAGAAATATTATCATTGGAATCGTGCGTAGATGATAAAAATGTAAATATATACGAATTAGATGATAATGGAAAAATAAAAATCTTGCCGGATTATAATGGAATACCTTCCGACAACAATTTTCTTAATAACATTCTTGCCGAAACAAACGACCTTTTTTCCAGCCTGCAAGAAATCGAAGAAGAAAATGAAAATTGATTTATTTGCAACGACTTGCTTTGAACAAAGAACAGATAGCTTTGGTATTTATGACGATTCAAGTTTTCCAACAGAATCGGCACAGCTTGTTTCTTTTAACGATGGGACGGCAAAAGTGGAAAATGCGAACAGTTATTCTGTATATTTTGTTCCTCTTGACAAAAACATAGTATGCTTGCGAGCCGATGGAAACCAAGAATCTCAATGTGATGCAGTCTTGATTTGTATTCGTCCGGAAAATAATTATGATTTTTATTTCGTAGAATTAAAAGAAGCAAACAAAACCATGAGTTGGATTCCAGATGGAGCAAAGCAACTAAAAACAACTATTTTGAATTTTAAAGGCAATTACAATTTATCTTGTCTTTCAAAAAAGGCAGCTTTTCTTGCGAATAAAAGCCACCCCTGTTATCATTACAATCAGCAAGAATTAATGGAAAGGTTTCGCAATGAAACAGGTTTTCGATTAAATATCTGTGCCACAATCACAGTCAAATAAAAACAGTAGACGGCGTAGGCTCCGACTTAAAAGCAAAGCTATAGCCTTGTAACATTTCCATCTAAGACTATGGCAATCTGCTCAGGAAGATATTTTATTTCCTTTTTGTGAAATCTTTTTTTTACACTAAAATGCTGTATCATTAATACTATCCAAGTTGTACCTATTATTATATGCCCCCAAATATATACACCATGAGGAAGAATTTCTTCAAAAAACAAGGAGCATGTTAGAAAGATAAACAGAATAGATATGGATTTTGTCAACAGGCTTTTCTTCTTATTCTTCATTTTACCGGAAAACCATACTTTGTACCATTTCCGGTAAGATAAAGCATGGCATAGTATCAGTCCCAAGAAAATATATCCCAATATTTTGTGCAATGCTATCAATATTTTTGCCCCATT
>JAITQA010000135.1 GCA_031289145.1 Dysgonamonadaceae bacterium
AGACCTTACCGATTCCACCGGGCGACCAACCGTACCTTTTTTGAACTGTTCGACCGGAAGAACGATTCCCGTTTCTATAAGAGTTTTAAGTGGGTGTTCTATTGCAACAGGGCTGCCACCGGGCTTGCAGTGGGTGATACGGCTATCTACCATAGCCTGAACCCGCCCCATTCGGACAGGAAATATGCTTATACGTATATTCAATGGGACAAAGCATCGCCGAATAATAACAACACATTTTATCCGCCGCTTGTAAAGCATATCGACAACAAAAGAGCGGCTATGAATGATACGGGCGGTTCGCGCGAATGGCTGCGTATGCGCCTGGGAGAAACGTATCTGCTCGCTGCCGAAGCCGCAGGTCGCAAGGGCGATTTCGATTTGGCTGCTACCTATATTAACGCAATCAGGCAACGCGCCTCGTGGAAAGCGGGAGAAGCCAAAATGTCTCAGTATTGGGTGGAAGAAGGAGGAGCAGTAGATGATAGAAACTCAACCTATCCGCTGATTGAAGTAAAGGCGGACAATTTGAAGACGAATTTTGTTGATTTCATGTTGGATGAAAGAGGTCGCGAACTGCTGGGCGAGTATATGCGCTGGGAGGATTTGGTGCGTTGTGAAAAACTGTATGAATATGTCTCCAAGTACAATCCGGATGCGGCTCCAAACATAAGAGAGTATCACAAACTGCGCCCGATACCGCAAAATCATATCGACCGTTTGAATCCGAGAGGAACGAACGAAGAAGAACAGAATCCCGGTTATTTCTAAATTCAGAAACGAAACTACTGTTAAGTTAACTATATTTTGTCGTACCGTCCTTGCGAGGGCGAAGCCCGAAGCAAACCAGAGAAATATAAAGAAATTCGATTGCTTCAGCCTGCGGCTTCGCAATGACGGCAAGATATAATTTACTTAACAGTAGTTGGTTTTTTTAATATATTTAAAATTCTTTAACATACTTATTATTACAAACATGAAAAAGATTATATATTTTTTGGTTTTATCTTGCTTTCCGGGCATTTCATCACTATATGCTTCAGAAAGTGTAAATCTTGCGCTCGGGAAAACTATCTCGGCAAGAGTCAATGATATGAATGGAGCCTCATCGAATGATGAGACAGCATACTATATGACCGATGGTGATGAAAGTTCTGTTTGGGAATCGGCAAATTCATCCAGACATTCTATTCTGATTGATTTAGGAACAACTTATAAGATAACGAAAGTTGTAATTAAATGGGCAGACGGGCGGGCCTGTAACAGCTGCACCCTCAATTTCGGACAAAGTGTCGACAATATGCAGACAGTTTGGTCACAGAACGAACTTACCGAAACTGTCGAGAGTATCCATGATAATTTGAATCAAGATGCGCGTTATTTCGAATTAGTTTTACGAGGAAGAATTACTTCGGGAGTACCATACAAGATAAAAGAAATAGAAATATACGGAGTCGATAATCTCGCGTTCGAAAAAACGGTTACAACAAGAATAGAAAGTTCGACCGGAGCTTTTTCGAACAACGAAAATGCAAAATTGATCACAGACGGGGATTTAGATACCTATTGGGAAGGCACGAATAATTATAAAATATCGGTAATGATCGACTTGGGTGCAGTATACAATATAACAAAGGTTGTAATTAAATGGGCCGATGGACAAGCCTGTGTAAGCAGTGATCTTAGTTTTGGACTGACTGCCGACAAAATGCAACAAGTATGGTCACAAAACGGACTTACCGAGACAGTCGAAAGTGTTCATAGTGGATTGAGCGAAAAAGCCCGGTATTTTGAATTACTATTGCGAGGACGCGTGGATGGAAAAAACTATCGCATAAAAGAAATAGAGATATACAACGAAGGATATTCCCCTCCTGAAAATACCCCGGAACAACAAGAAGCAATTGATATTGTGACATCCCGGCTTGTGCAAAAACAGATAAATACTTCGTTCAGCGATGCCAATACGACCTCATATTCATCATCGATGTTATCCGATGGAAGCTGGAGTGATATTGATTACAACGATGCTATTTCGGCCGATGGATGGCAACCCAATACCCATCTCAATCGTTTAGTAATGATGGCTGTCTGCTTTTCCAATCTCCAAAGCGCTTGGTATCATCATACAACCTTATTAGCTCAAATAGAAAACGGATTGCGCTACTTCAGAAATACGTCTCCCGTATGTTCCGATAATTGGTGGTATAACGATATAGGAGGTCCTCAAATATATATGATACCTCTTTTGCTGCTGAAAGGTCATATTGCCGACGAAAATATGTATGAACTGTGTTCATATCTGAAGGATCGTATAATCACCTATATGGGTGGAGGTAAAAATCTGACATGGATTGCAGAAATATCCATGTATAAGGGATGTGCAGAAAATAATTTCAGTATCGTCAACCATGCTTTCGAGGCCATAGCATCTACGCTGGTTATTGTACCTGTTCAGGGAAACGAAGGCATAAAGATAGACGGAAGTTTCCATCAACATCATTCGCAGTTGTATTCGGGCGGTTATGGTTTGTCTATGGCGGTTGATGTTTCTGACGGCTTCGAACTGTCGGACGGAACATCTTTCAGCGACGTATTCACTGCTGAGAAAAAAGAAATATACAGAAATCTGGTGCTGGACGGTATCCTTTTGCTAAGCCATCGCAATATTATTGATTTTGGAACCATAGGGCGCAATATATCACGCAATTCCACTCATTCCACAATCGGTGTGTCTGTTTTGGAAAAAGAAATAAGCAGAGGAGGTAATGATGCAGAACTGTATCAGGCATGGAAAAACCATATAGAAAATGCAGGGCCATTCCCACTATCCACTATCAATAAATATTTTTGGAAATCGGATATTATGGTACAGCATGGCGATAATTATTATATGTCGGCTAAAATAATATCGTCCCGTACGTATGGAACCGAAGCGCTTAACAACGAAAACACAAAAGGTTATAACCTGCCTTTGGGTGCGACAAATATCTTGATGTCGGGATTAGAGTACCATAAAATATATCCTATATGGGACTGGACTAAAATTCCGGGTACAACAGCCGTGCAAAATCAAGATTATGCTAAACTGGAAGACTACCTGATAGGCTCTAATGATTTTGGAGGAGGGACAAGTAGCCGTTCAAACGGTATAATCGCTTACGAACACAACTATAGAGACTTAACTGCAAAAAAAGCATATTTCTTCATAGACGGGATGATGTTTTGTGCAGGCAACGGCATTACTTTCGGACTAAATGAATCTGTAGCGACTTCAGTGAATCAGTGTTTCTTATCAGGGGATGTGACAGTCGACGAAGTATCCGAACATATACTGGCATCTCAAACCGGCGAAACATCGAACGCTATAAATTGGGTGCATCACAATAACGTAGGGTACATATTCCCCGACAAAGGGAACGTAACTGTCCGGAATCTGGCACAGTCAGGGTCTTGGCGTGAGATAAATGCAACAGGAAGCGCTTCTAATATATCTCAAAATATTTTTAGTATGTGGATTAACCACGGAACAAAACCGACGGATGCAGCTTATCAATATATTGTCGTTCCCGACAAATCTTTAGCGGATTTTAAACTTGTCGCCGATAATCATGGATTTGTAGTTGTGCAGAATAATGCTCAGGTTCAGGCAATAAGAAGAGGTTCCAAATACGGAGTAGTATTCTATCAGCCGGGAATGGTAACGATGGACAATGGTTTATCTATATCTTCCGATAAAAAAGCGATTGTTTTAATTGAAGTTGAGAACACAAATTATAGGATATCCGTTTCAGATCCAACATATAGCGAGTCAGAAATAAGACTTGCCTTGAATCGCATATTTGAGGATGAAAATACGGTGTTGACATTTACGCTTCCAGAAGGGGATTATACAGGCAGCACTATTACAAAAAATTATAAGGAAACAGGAGCTCCTTCCGGTATCAGAGATAGCCTCGGAAACAATACAGATGCGTTCAAAATATATCCTAATCCGGCAAAGTCATTTGTCACAATTAGCTATCTTGCAAACGATTTCAGTAAACTTGAAATTATCAATATGAATGGAAAAATACTAAGAAAAGAGACGATACCAACAAATGCAACTGAGTCAGCCATTTATTTTGATAATCATTATCCATCGGGAGTATATTTGATTAAATTATCAGGGAAAGGCAAGAATGCAGTTCAGAGACTACTAATAACAAAATAAGTAAAAAACTATATAGAATATAAAAATACAACAATTCAAATGATGAAACGTTTATTTTTCACCTGCTCTCTTATCCCTTTGTTTCTAACAAACGGATTAGCTACGCCTCTGCGAAAAGAGTTGAATGAAGCCTGGAAATTCAAACAAGTACGGGGATATAACTGGTATCCGGCTACCGTTCCGGGTGTCGTGCATACCGATTTATTGGACAATCGGCTGATTGAAGACCCGTTTTTCCGTTTGAATGAACGTGGCATACAATGGATAGACAAGGAAGATTGGCTGTATGAAACCGTTTTTGATTTGGAAGACATTCTGTTACAAAAAGAAAATATCCATATCCGGTTCGACGGTTTGGACACCTACGCCGATGTAACACTGAACGGAGAAAAAATCTTGTCGGCAAACAATATGTTTCGTGAATGGAACGCGGATGTGAAAGCGCTATTAAAAGAAAAAGACAACAAACTACAGGTTTATTTTCACTCTCCGGTCAAAATAGCGATGCCTCAATGGGAGGCTCTTCCGTTTCAATACCGCAGTTCGAATGATCAATCGGAAAACGGAGGCTTGTTCAATCGCAAAGTCGGAGTGTTTGTCCGCAAAGCCGGTTATCATTTCGGTTGGGACTGGGGACCGCGTCTGGTAACGTCCGGTATCTGGCGCCCGGTTTATCTGGAAGCCTGGAACGATGCCCGCATTGAAAATATACATTACAAACAAACATCCGTGACAGAAAAGGAGGCGGTAATAGACGTTGTGGTAGAAATAACTGCGGATAAAAACCGGGACGATGTTTCTGTTTCGATACTCAATCGGACGGACAGCCGTTTGGAAGGCAAGGCAAAAGTGCGGCTGTTGAAAGGCCTGAACAAAATACCGCTTACTTTCAAAATAAAACGACCGCGCTTGTGGTGGACAAACGGCTTGGGGGAGCCGTTCCTGTATGACTTTTCGACACAAATAACGTCCGGTAAGGAAATAATCGATAGTCGGGAACAAAAACTGGGCATCCGTTCCGTCAAACTGATAACCCGGGCGGACGAATCCGGCGAAAGTTTTTATTTTGAATTGAACGGGAAACCGTTGTTTGCCAAAGGCGCCAATTATATTCCTTGCGATAACTTTTTGCCAAGGGTTACCGATGCCATTTATGAAAAGACCGTCCGGGATGCGGTCGATGCGAATATGAACATGCTACGAGTATGGGGAGGAGGTATTTACGAGAAAGATTTGTTTTATGATTTATGTGATAAATACGGAATTTTGGTCTGGCAAGACTTTATGTTTGCTTGTAGCCTGTTTCCGGCTGAAGGCGATTTCCTCGAAAATATTCGTTTAGAAGCCATTGAGAATGTCAGGCGATTGCGCAACCATCCCTGCATTGCACTGTGGTGCGGCAACAACGAATGCTTGGATGCCTGGTTCAACTGGAATTGGAAAAAAACCTACGACAAAGACAACCCTGCTTATTCCGAAATTATCTGGGAACAATTCAAAGAACAGTATTTTGTCACCTTGCCGGAGGTCGTGAAAGAATATCATCCGGGCGCCTGCTATCGTAAATCATCACCTTATTCGGACGATAAAGGTACCCGTGACCATGCTGTCGGCGATATGCATTATTGGGAAGTGTGGCAAGGTTTGAAACCTTTATCGGAATTTCAATACGAAAGGAGCCGTTTTTTCAGTGAATATGGCTTTCAGTCTTTCCCTGAACTTGAATCCATCCGGAAATATGCACCTCAACCGGAAGATTGGGAAATAACTTCGGAAGTGATGATGGCTCACCAGCGCGGCGGAATGAGTGCCAATAACCGGATTAATAGTTTCTTACTCGAAGAATACAAGCAGCCGAAAGATTTTGCATCCTTTGTTTATATGAGCCAACTGCTACAGGCCGATGCCATAAAGATGGCTATGGAGGCGCATCGTCGCGACAAACCGTATTGCATGGGCTCGCTGGTTTGGCAACACAACGACTGTTGGCCGGCGGCTTCGTGGTCGAGCCGCGATTATTATGGACGTTGGAAAGCACAACATTATTTCACCGCAAAGTCGTTTGCCGACCTGCTTGTTTCGCCGGTTGAACAGGAAGGCGAGTTACAGATATACCTGGTTTCCGACCGGTTGGAAGAAGCTTCCGGAACGCTTTCCATTCAATTGATTCATCTGAATAAGGGCTTGATACATCAACAGGAAATGCAAATCTCCTTGCCAGCCAACACCAGTATTCCGGTTTGGACAACACAAACGGAGGCTTTGCTGGGCGGCCTGAGCCGGGAAGAGGTGGTTCTTCATTTGAAATACAAAGACAAAAACGGATCATCGTACGGGAATAATTTCTTTTTTACCAAACAAAAGGATATGAATTATCCGAAAGCGCAAATCAATCATACGCTTGCTCCCGTCGAAAATGGATTTGAATTGACGCTGACGAGCAATGTGTTCGCCCGGGGAGTATTTATTTCTTTGAACGGGAAAGACGATTTTATTACCGACAACTACATGGATTTAATTCCCGGTGAAGTGGTGAAAGTTAAGATAATAACCGGCTTGCCCATCTCTTCATTGGAAGAAAACCTGAATATCAGGTCATTTGCAGATACAAACTAAATATTAGATATAAAAAACAATGAAGGACAGTATTCTTATAATCTGTTTGTTGTTCTCTACCCTTGTTTCAGGTATGAACAACAACCCACCAGACGCAACCTCGGCTTTGGAGAATGCCGCTTCGCAATATGTATTCCTGAAAGATAAACTAAGCGGACAGAAGTCATTCCCCAAAACCTATAATAAGCCTTTAGACCGTTTGCAAACCAGCGCCTCCGATTGGTGGTGCAGCGGATTTTATCCCGGCACGCTGTTTTATCTTTATGAAGAAACCGGAAATAAAGAACTTTTCGACGAGGGCGTCCGTATGCTTGCCTTGCTTGAAAAGGAACAATACAATGTAAATACACATGACATAGGGTTTATGATGTATTGCAGTTACGGCAATATCAACCGGATAGCGCCTTCCGAAAAATACAAGGAAATCCTGGTAAACAGCGCTAAATCACTTATTACACGGTTTAATCCGAAAGTGGGATGCCTCAAATCACACAACCGGGGAGCGGACGATTTTGTGGTAATTATCGACAATATGATGAACCTGGAACTGCTGTTTTGGGCAAGCCAAGCGACCGGCGACAGTACCTATCATCAGATAGCCGTTACACATGCCAATACGACACTCAAAAATCATTTCCGTCCGGACGGGACACTGTATCATGGTCTCAATTATAATCCTTCAACCGGTGGTATTTCCCATTATCAAGCAGGGCAGGGATATTCCGAAACATCCGCGTGGGCACGCGGGCAAGCTTGGGGTATTTACGGATATACCATGAGCTACCGTTTTACAAAAAACGAGCAATACTTGGAAAAAGCAATCAGTCTTTCCAACATTATCCTGAATCATCCGAACATGCCGGACGATTTGATTCCTTATTGGGATTTCAATGCACCGGATATACCCTATTCCTTGCGCGATGCTTCGGCTGCGGCTATCATTTGTTCCGGATTACTCGAACTTGCTCAATACGTGCCGGAAGAACTTTCGGAAAAGTATCTTCACTATGCGGAAAAGATACTCTCGACACTTTCCTCGCCTCAATATACCGCTCCGAAAAATACAAATGGGGGGTTTATCTTGACCCATTCGGTGGGAAACCTGCCGGCCATGACTGAAGTGGATGTTCCTTTAACGTATGCCGATTATTATTATGTGGAAGCATTGAAACGATATAAAGCGATTTCCGGATTCTCCCGGTCGGAGATTGACCTGTTGACGGATAGATTAATCAATAAACAACTGGAAGAAGAATGTGATTGGGATTTATTGAACAAAAGCCAGGAAACCATCCATCCGGACGGCAGTTGGACTGACATAGATTATACGGTTGTGACAGATGGATTTCAAAAACATCTTGACCGATTGGTAAATATGGCGCTTGCCTATCGACAAAAAGGCGTTTTGCAAGCAGATACTTCACTGTTGAAAACGATCCTGTCCGGTATGGATTATTTTTTAGCGAAAAAACCGCTTTCCTCCAATTGGTGGTATAATGATATTGGCACACCACAAAAATATATGGTCATTTTAATCTTGTTAAAACATGCGATTGATAAGGAAAAACGGCAACATTACGCTTCTTATCTGGAAGACAAAACCGGAAATCCGGCACATAAAGGCAAAAACCGGACATGGGTATCTTCCATCACTATTTACAAAGGGTGTATCGAAGACAATTTAGAACTGGTAAAAACCGGTTTTCAATCAATTGCATCCACTGTAAAGAAAGTAGATTATCACGAAGTAGAAGGAATAAAAACGGATAACAGCATCCACCAACATCGTCCACAACTCTATTCCGGCGGATATGGTATGTCTTGGATGTCCGATTTGGCGGAATATATTCATTTAGCTCAGGGCACTTCCTTTGCGCTATTATTTCCTCCGGAGAAACTGAAAATAATCAGTGAGGTAATGTTGAATGGACAACAGTTATTATCCTATCGGGGAAGATTTGATTTCGGTACAGTAGGAAGGAATATCAGCCGGATGAACGGAACCATAGATAATCCGACAAAAACACTGGACTTGCTCTCTGGCATCGACCCTGAAAACACAGCTGCTTATGAAGCATGGAAGAAGCATATCGACGGCACGCCATTTGCCAAACCGGGCAACAAACATTTCTGGCAATCGGACATAATGACCCATCACGGCAACAATTACTATCTGTCGGCCAAAGTCATATCCATCCGTACCAACGGCACGGAAAGTTTGAACAAGGAAAACCGGAAAGGATATTATTTACCCCTGGGGGCAACCAACATCATGACAACCGGCAAGGAGTACGACAATATTTTCCCTGTATGGAATTGGACACGCATACCCGGCACTACCGCTGTATCCTCGCCGGATGCCGCCACCTTAAACTGGTATCATTTCGGGTCCAATAAATATGCCGGCGGAGTGAGCAACGGACAAAACGGACTGATTGCTTTTGAACATATCTACAACGGAGTGCAAGCGAAAAAGGCGTATTTCTTTATCAATGACGTCCTCCTGTGTATGGGTGCCGACATAACCGCATACAAAACCCAGGACATTGTAACTACCGTAAACCAATGTCATGCCAACGGAGTTATTTATTTCAATGAAAATGAACAGATATTGCATTTCTCCGACAAAACAAAAACCGCCAATAACGTGGAATGGGTATATCATGATCATGTCGGATACGTTTTTCCCATGGGAGGGAAAATGACCATTCAAAGAACAGAACAAACCGGTTCGTGGAATTTAATCAATGAAACAGGCTCCAAGCAGGAAATCACTCAAGATGTATTCAGTTTATGGCTCGACCATGGGAATGAACCACAGGCTGCCGATTATTGCTATATGGTCATGCCCGAACCAAGCCTGAATCACTTTGAAGCCCGCTCCCGCAATCATGGTTTTGTGATTGTAAAAAACGAATCCGGCATACAGGCCGTCCGGAACGAACATTCAAAAATCTATGCAATCGTTTTTTACAATCCGGGAAGTGTTGCTTTAGATGAAGAGTTGGAAATATCGGCAGATAAGGAAGCCTTAGTGTTGATTGAGAAATACGAAGACGGCTATAAATTTTCCGTATCCGACCCGCTTTATACTGCCTCGGAGATAAACCTGACAGTCAATAAAAACCTGGCCGGAGAGGGAGTCAAAAGGCAGCAATCACATTCGATTCTCAACATAAAACTTCCACAAGGAGAACATACCGGAAGTAGTATTCAGAAAGAATTTCAATTGTTGAAATAAAATTAAATAAATTATGAGAGACATATTACAGCAATAAATGTAAAAGGGCTGGATTTATATTGTCTTGTAGATGGAGAATGGAGATTTGTCATATAATTTTTGTTACAGCAATACCGGCGAAAGTCGCCAGCAGGCATGCCGCAATACTAATCAGTATGTAGGCAAATCCGACGAGGAAGTTTCCTTGTTGCCATAAAGTTACATTTTCGTAGGCAAAAGCGGAAAATGTAGTATATCCTCCGCAAAAACCGGTTGCCAAAAAAAAGCGCATCTGTGGCGAAAACCAGCCGTAACGTTCCGATAAACCATAAACGATTCCGATGAGCAGGCAGCCTGCAAAATTAACGGCAAACGTTCCCCAGATACCGGGGAAAAAACTGATTTTTCCGGCTACAAAACGACTTGTCAGATAGCGTAAAATGCTTCCGGCAGCTCCTCCTAATCCGATTAAACAAAGCGTTGTTTTCATACTTCCTTAGCCTTCATCGGAGAAATTATCCACCAGCACTTCCCTGTAAGCGTTGAAGATTTTCGATTTGGAGACGAAGCCGAGATATTTTCCTTTGTCATCTATCACCGGCAGGTTCCAAGCCTTGGTGTCGTCGAAAATATGCATAATTTTTTCCATCGGCATGTTGGTGTTGATTTTAGCCGGTGGAGAAACCATGAATTTCTTCACATTGAAACGGTCGTACAGTTCCGGTCGGAACATGATATTCCGGATATCGTCCAATAGCACCACCCCTCGTAAAATACCTTCATCATCGGTAACCGGAAAAACATTTCGCCGCGATTTGGCAATGACTTTGACCATATCACCCAAGGTCATTTTCGGATGAACAGTCATGAAATCATTTTCAACGACAGTGTCTACATTCAAAAGCGTAAGCACGGCTTTGTCCTTATGGTGGGTCAATAATTCGCCTTTCTGCGCCAACCGGATGGAATACAGACTGTAACGTTCAAAACAGAATATGGTGAAATAGGCGCAAATGGTGACAATCATCAAAGGCAGAAAAAGGTCGAAACCACCCGTTAATTCCGCTATCAGGAAAACGGCCGTCAATGGAGAATGCATCACGGCGGCCATCATACCGGCCATACCCATCAGCGCAAAATTTTCTTCCGGCAGGTGAATCGCAGGAAACAGATAGCCCACCGTATGGGCAAAAGCAAACCCGACAATACTGCCTAAGTACAACGAAGGCGCAAATATTCCGCCACAGCCGCCCCCTCCGTTGGTGGCGCTCGTAGCAAAAACTTTCGTGAAGATGATTAATACCAGAAAGATAAATACACCCCAGAAATTGTTTTGTAAACTGTAAAATAAACTGCCGTCTAACAGGTTATCATAACTTTTCCCGATGAGTTTCCCGATGGTGTCGTAACCTTCACCGTAGAGGGGCGGCAAAAGGAAAATGAGGATACTCAACATACCGGCTCCGAGCAGGAACTTTTTCCAAAAGTGTTTCAATTTTCGAAAAACACCCTCAATCCAGATAGTGGTACGTGTGAAATACAAGGCGATTAGTCCACAGATGATACCAAGCAGAAACACATAAGGGATGCGGTGAATTTCGAAATTTTCCACCTGATTGAATTTGAACATGGCTTCCATTCCCGTCAGGATATAGGAGACGGTGGCAGCCGTGACCGAAGTGATTAGTAAAGGCAGGACAGATGCCGTGGTCAGGTCAAGCATCAGCACTTCTATCGTGAAAAGCAGGCCGGCAATAGGCGCTTTGAAAATCCCGGCAATGGCTCCGGCGGCTCCGCAACCGACCAGCAACATCAGTGTTTTTTGTTCCATCTTGAACAGCCTGCCTAAGTTGGAGCCTATGGCAGAGCCGGTTAATACAATAGGCGCTTCAGCTCCCACCGAGCCGCCGAAACCGATGGTGATGGAACTGGCAACCAATGACGACCACATATTGTGCTGTTTTATCCGGCTTTTCCGTTGGGAAATGGCATACAGGATTTTGGTTACGCCATGACCGATATCGTCTTTTACAATGTACTTTACAAACAAGCCGGAAAGCAGTATCCCGATAACAGGATAAACCAGGTAGAAATAATTCGCTTGCGTCACTTCCGCACCTCCGGTGAGGAAATGCTGAATCAAGTGGATGATTTCTTTCAGCACGTAGGCCGCCAAAGCTGTACATACCCCTATGATAAAACTCAGTATAAGGATGAAATAGCGCTCGCGGATGTATTTCTCCCGCCAGAACAAAACCTTATCAAACCAATCTTTTACCATTTTTTTAATTCAAATACCTTTTCCGGTATAAATTGTTTTTATTGTATAAATCAATATTTTTAAATCCAGCATCAGCGACATGTTTTCGTAATACAATATATCGTACTGCATACGTTCAATCATCTCTTCCACATTGCATGCGTATCCGAACTTTACCATTCCCCATGACGTGATTCCCGGCTTGACATTGTGAAGCAAGTAAAAATACGGCGCCTTTTTCACGATTTGGTCGATGTAATGCTTCCGTTCCGGCCGAGGGCCGACCAGCGACATATCGCCTTTCAGGACATTCCAAAACTGGGGAAACTCGTCAAACCGGTATTTCCGCATGATTTGTCCGTAAGGCGTAATCCGTCCGTCGTTTTCCGATGCAAGCAAAGGCCCGTCTTTTTCGGCGTTTTCATACATTGTCCTGAACTTATAGATGGTAAAGGGTTTGCCGTGATAACCGATTCGCTCCTGCTTTATAAAAACAGGTCCCTTAGCATCCGTTTTTACCCGGATAGCCCAATACAAATAAACCGGAGACAAAAGTACTAAAACTAAACCGGAAATCAATTTATCAATACTAAGTTTGATGTTTTTTTCTCCTTCCGGATAATTACTGCCTGTTATATCTATCAGCGGATACCCTGTAATCGTCTTTATTTTAATGCTTCCGGTCAGTAATTTTGTGTGACTGATAGGGAGTTTAATCGGTAATTTATGCTGATAAAGGGAGTACAACAAAGCCAGCAAATCCTCGTCATCCACGGAATCGACGGCGACAATCAATTCTTCCGTTTGTAATTCTTTGATGAGGGAGCTTAAATCACCGAGGTTTCCCAACACCGGTAAATCGCCCGCCTTTTGATGGGGCAATACCGCGCTAATATCCACAAATCCCTGAATGGTATAGGATAATGCTTCCGAAGGCTTGTCCAAGTATCTTTGGGTTTGCATCGCTTTTTCTCCATTACCGAGAATCAGGGCTTTAATCGTCCATTCACGCTTGTGTATTTTCCGGGAAGTCTGATTGGTGATGAGCAGGCGGCAAAAATAAGTAAACCCGAAAGTAAACAGAAACAGACAGGAAAATTGTTCATAATAAACACGTATTGATTCCGGAAGACTTTTCAGCAATAACGAAAAGAAAATAAAAACCGTGCCGATAAAAGCAGTGCTGAAAGTAACAAAAAATTCCGCCAATCTTGATTTTTCAAGCAGTTTGTTGTAATAACCCGAATAGTAATGCAGTACCAACCATCCGAAAGGAATAATTATCTGCCCTTTGACTACTTGACGGTATTGCAGGAAATTCGATAGCGAATCGAAGCCGTCATATTGCGCAAGAAGATAGAAGCGGACCATATTAAAAGCCAGCCAAGCTAAACTCGCCGACAGATAATCGGCTACCAGATACTTGAACAATTGCGATTTTTTTCCACTCATTCCCTGATGATTTTTACCACTCCGCTCTTTTCCAATCGGATAATGCCGGATGGTTTGGATTTTTGTTTGTCTTCTTTTTTATAATTCACCACATAATCTACAGAACGTAAAATTTCCGGATTTATTTCAGAAAAATTGGCGGGGGCGGGTTCGCCGCTGATATTCGCGGAGGTAGACACCAAAGGTTTCCGAAACCGGCGGCACAAACTGTTGGAGAAAACTTCATCGGTAATCCGGATGCCGATACTCCCGTCGGGAGCGATAAGATTGGGCGCCAGGTTTTTCGCTCCTGAATAGATGATTGTTAAAGGTTTGTCCGATACTTCAATCAAATCCAATGCAATTTCCGGCAAATCTTCCACGTAAAAGTCTAATTTGGCCGAAGAATCCAACAGAACCAACATGGATTTTGAGTCGGAACGCTTTTTTATCGCATATATCCGCTTCACGGCATCCTCATTTGTAGCATCGCATCCGATGCCCCAAATGGTGTCGGTAGGGTAGAGGATAATCTTACCTTTTTTTAATATTTCACATGTTTTGTTTATTTCTTCTTCCATATTTTTCAAAAAAACGTGGCAAAGATACAACATTAAATCAGTTTAATAAAAAAGAGAGAAAATATTAGTCGATTTTTCAAAAAAATGTTGTAATTTTACAAATTAATTCTTCGCACACAGGGGTCTTGTCGGGTTGTCCTTTCTAACTTGGCTTGATTTAGTGTTTTAGAATTAATATATAGGAGAAAAAAAGAAAAAAAATATATAAATGACAAACAAATGGAATTATCAACCCCCTACACAAGAACAAATACTCAAGCGGGACGAACTATCCGAAAAGTTCGGACTTTGTCCTGCCGTTTGTCTGCTGATGATACAGCGGGGGATTACAACAGAGGAAGAAGCCCGGCAATTCCTCAATCCGGCTTTAAGGGATTTGCATGACCCTTTTCTTTTTCCTGATATGGAGAAAGCGATTAACAGGCTTAATCAGGCGCTTGGAAACAAGGAAAGGATAATGATTTACGGGGATTACGATGTGGACGGAACAACTGCCGTCGCATTGGTTTATAAGTTTTTGGAGCAAAACACCTGGTCGTCTAACCTGGACTATTACATTCCCGACCGTTACGACGAAGGGTATGGTATTTCGGAAAAAGGTATCGAATACGCCAGGGAAAACGGCGTCACGTTGATTATTGCCTTGGATTGCGGCATCAAAGCTATTGAAATAATTGCATACGCCAAGTCGCTGGGAATAGACTTCATCGTTTGCGACCATCACATGCCAGGAGATGTTTTGCCTGATGCGGTGGCTATCTTGGATGCCAAACGAACAGATTCGGAGTATCCTTACGAGCATCTTTCCGGTTGTGGCGTGGGGTTTAAATTCATGCAGGCTTTTGCGATTAGCAACGGCATTGATTTTCTCCGTCTCCGACCGCTGCTTGACTTGGTTGCCGTCAGTATTGCGTCCGATATTGTCCCGATTACCGGAGAAAACCGGGTGATGGCGTCTTATGGCATCAAACAGTTGAACCACAATCCGAGTAAAGGGCTGAAAGGAATTATCGACATCTGCGGATTGTTCGGAAGAGAAATCACCATCAGTGATATCGTTTTTAAAATCGGTCCGAGAATCAATGCTTCAGGAAGGATGATGAACGGCAAGGAAGCTGTGGATTTACTTTTAGCAAGGGATTTTGAGTCGGCCAAGGAAAAAAGCGAAAATATCGACCAATACAACGACGACCGACGTGAATTGGATAAAAAAATTACGGAAGAAGCCTATATCGCGATAGAAGAAAATGTACAAATGCAACACGATAAAATCATTGTCGTTTTCAACCGCGAATGGCACAAAGGGGTTATCGGAATTGTCGCCTCCCGGCTTACCGAGAAATACTACAAACCGGCCATCGTCTTGACCGAATCCAACGGTTATATTTCCGGCTCTGCCCGTTCCGTCACCGGATTTGATATTTACCGCGCTATTGAATCCTGTAAGGATATAGTCGTCAATTTCGGCGGACATACTTTTGCCGCCGGTATCACTTTGGAAGAAGAAAGCCTTGATTTGTTCAAATCAAGGCTTCAAACATTTGCCGACAAATACATGGAGGAGGCGCAAATGATTCAGACCTTAGACATCGACATGGCGCTACAACTCAAAGAAATAGACCAGAAACTTATCAACGACCAGAAACGGATGAACCCTTTCGGCCCGGATAACCCCAAACCGGTTTTTTGCTCTTTCAATGTGCGGGATGCGGGAACCAGCAAATTGGTCGGCCGCGAACTGGAACATATCAAATTAGACCTGGTAGATGATTCTTCGGAAGAGGTTATGCCGGCTATTGCTTTCGGTATGTACCAACACAATGATTATATTAAAAGCGGACAGCCTTTCGACGTCTGTTACACTATCGAAGAAAATACCTATAACAATAAAACGAGTATTCAGTTGCAGATAAAGGATATTAGGGTGGGAACTAAAAACTAAAAACTAAAAACTAAGAATTCCGACTTATGGCTGGAGATAGGTTTCACGAAATCCTTAAACGCTATTGGGGATATGATTCTTTTCGTTCGCTTCAAGAAGAAATCATAGATTCCGTATATAAAGGCAAAGATACGCTCGGACTAATGCCTACCGGAGGTGGAAAATCATTGACTTTCCAAGTTCCGGTGATGGCAATGGAGGGTATTTGTATCGTGGTTACCCCACTTATCGCCTTGATGAAAGACCAGGTGGATAACTTGAAAAAAAAAGGAATCAGAGCTGCTTGCGTACATTCGGGAATGAGTCGAGAGGAGATTATTGTCGCCCTTGACAATTGCATTTTCGGTAATTATAAATTTCTTTATGTCTCGCCGGAACGGCTTTCAACGGAACTTTTCTTAGCGAAACTTTCACACATGAATGTTTGCCTGCTGGCTGTCGATGAATCGCACTGTATCTCGCAGTGGGGATACGATTTCCGCCCATCTTACCTGAAAATTGCCGATTTGCGGAATCATCTGCCGGGCGTACCGGTACTGGCGCTCACGGCTACTGCTACCCTGGATGTAATTGAAGACATACAAGAGAAATTGCATTTTGCCGAAAAAAATGTCTTCCGGAAAAGTTTCGAACGGAAAAATATCGCCTATGTGATTCGTAATACCGATGATAAGCTCTTCGAAATCGCGCATATCCTGTCGCGCGTACCCGGAAGCGCCATCGTTTATGTGAGAAGCCGCAATCGAAGCAAGGAAATTGCCGTTGAACTACAAAGACAAGGCTTCAGCGCCGATTATTTTCATGCCGGACTCACTTCCGACGAGAAAATCAAAAAACAAAATGCATGGAAAGAGAATCAATGCCGGATAATTGTCTGCACCAATGCTTTCGGGATGGGTATCGACAAGCCGGATGTACGTGTGGTTATCCATTTCGAACTCCCAAACTCGCTTGAAGAATATTTTCAGGAAGCCGGACGCGCCGGAAGGGATGAAGAAAAAGCATACGCCATAGCGCTTTACACCTCACGCGATAGCGCAGTACTGAAAAAAAGGGCTTCCGATGAATTTCCGGGAAGAGATTTCATCAAGGATGTTTACGAGAAATTAGCCTATTTTTTTCAGATAGCCATGGATACGGGGATTGATACGGGTCACGATTTTCATCTTGATAAATTCTGTATGGCTTTTCATTACAGCAGGACACAAGTACACAGCGCCTTGAAGATGCTTGACATGTCGGGATACATCGAATACGTGGAGGATACCCATAAACAATCCCGGCTGATTTTCACGATTCAACGCGATGAACTGTACAAATTTTCGCACTACAGCGAGGCTATCGAAAACCTGATTCAACTACTGTTGCGCTCCTATACCGGCTTGTTTGCCGATTATGTCTATATCAGCGAAGCCTTGTTGGCGCAAAGAACAGGCATGAACGAATTGGCAGTTTACGAGGCTTTGAAACTGCTTTCGGCACAAAATATCATCCATTATATCCCGGTAAAAAAAGTTCCGCTCATTTACTACAACCGAAACCGGGAAGATATCAAGTATTTGTTTATCCCTCAATCGGTTTATGAACAAAGAAAAGAAAAGCTGATTCATCGGACAAAACACGTCATTGCGTATGGCGAATCCCAAACCCAATGCAGAAGCAGGTTGTTACTCAGCTATTTCGGTGAAAAAGAGGTGAAAGATTGCGGGAAATGCGATGTTTGCCTGTCAAAAAAAAGCCGGGAAAGCGATGATTCCGTCAAAAACCGGATTCCGGAAGAAATAGGCAAACTGCTCGAAAAAGGAGAAACGACTGTTGAAAAAATAATTGATTCGCTCGATTATCCGGAAAAACTTTTAATAGAGGCAATTCGATTCCTTTCGGATAATAATAAACTCATCCTGAAAGATAATAAAATCCGCAAAAATCAGTTATAATTACAGATTCAATTATTTAGTCATTCGGTTTATTATGAAATTATCCATAGTAATCGTCAATTATAATGTCAGGTATTTTTTGGAGCAGTGTTTAGATTCGGCGCTCCGGGCTACAGAAGGTATGGAAGCAGAGATTTTGGTGGTGGACAATGATTCATCGGACAACTCGCTTGACTACTTGATTCCAAAATTTCCCGGCGTAAAATTCATCCAAAATACCGTCAATGCCGGTTTTTCGAAAGCGAACAATCAAGCCATAGCCTTATCCCAGGGCGAATACATACTCCTGCTCAATCCCGATACGGTAGTGGGTGAAAACACCTTTGCTAATGTATGCCGGTTTATGGACGAAAACCCGCGTGCAGGGGCTGTCGGTGTGAAAATGCTTGATGGATACGGGGAATTTCTTCCCGAATCGAAACGCGGCTTTCCATCCCCGTGGAATTCTTTTTGTAAGATGACGGGCTTATCCCGCCTCTTTCCCCAATCGAAAAAATTAGGCGGATACCATGTCCGTTATCTCAGTAAAGACGAATGTCATGAAGTGGATGTCTTGGCCGGCGCTTTTATGATGCTGCGGCGGAAAACCATTGAAAAATCCGGTTTGTTAGACGAAAGTTTTTTCATGTACGGAGAAGACATTGATTTGTCGTACCGGATTAGCCGTTCGGGTTTTGCTAACTATTATTTTCCGGAACCCATCATTCATTACAAAGGAGAAAGCACGAAGAAAGATATAAAATATGTGAAGCATTTTTACGAAGCCATGCTGATTTTCTTCAACAAGCATTATCCGCACTCCAATCGCTTGTTCAAATACCTGATACGGATGGCGATTGTCAGCACAGGATTCCTTTCCGCACTTCGGAAATTATTCAAAAGGGCGGAAAGCGAACGGAAACCGGCGGCCCGTAAGATGTGTATATTCAACAAAGAAGAATTTTCTTACGAACAAATCATCCGCAAGATGGATGCTTCCGGGACAAAAACCTTGTTCGGAATATACCACCCGTCCTGCGGCATAACGATTGCGGCAAACGAAGTATTAATGAATAAAACAAGTTAATTATGGCCTTTTTAGAAAGTGAAAAATTATTACTGAGAGCATTGGAACCGGAAGATTTGGATGTTTTGTATCAATGGGAAAACGACACAGAACTGTGGCAATACGGCTCAACGCTGACGCCTTATTCGCGGTTTGCCTTGCGCGATTATCTCTCCAATTCCTTGCTTGGCATATTCCATTCCCGCCAGTTGCGACTGATGATTGTCTTCAAGGAAACCGGTAAAGCCATAGGTACGATTGACTTATACGATTTTGACGCTTTCAATCTCCGGGCAGGCATAGGAATATTGTTGGATACAGCTTACCGCAATAATGGCTTGGGTGCGGAAGCCCTTTGTCTCACCCGGGAATACACTGCTCATTTTTTGCATCTGAAACAACTGTATGCTTATGTTCCACAGTCGAATATACCCAGTCTGAAACTATTTCGGAAAATTGGATATGAGGAGACAGGCCTTTTGAAATCATGGCTGAAAACCGAAAATGGTTTTGAGGATGTGGTTTTGATGCAACAGCTTTTTTTTAAAAACTTTCCAAGTTTTTAAAACTTGGAAAGTTTAGATAACCCCACCTCCATTGGGTAGAGCCACCCCAAAAGGAGACTGAAAAAACCACCCTTTTGGGTGATTGACAGGCATTGAAATCTATGTTACTTTTGTTCCGATTATCTTACAATCAATTTAATTTTTTGGAATCATGAAAAGAAAACTTATTTTTAGCCTGTTGGCAGTAGTTTTGTGTACCGGAGCTGCAAGTGCGGTACAAACAACGCGCTACGTAAAAGAGAGCTCTACCGGCAACGGCGACGGCGCTACGTGGGCGGACGCCTCCGCCGACTTGCAGGCGATTATTAACGCCTCCGCAGCAGGCGACGTCATTTTTGTTGCCGCGGGTACATACAAACCCATCTATACGGCAGTCGACTGGAACAGCGCCAACAACAGCTACCCAGCCACCAACGGCAACCGCGACAACGCCTTTGTTCTCAAGGAAGGCGTAAAAATCTACGGCGGCTTCCCTACCCACGCCAACGACGCCGAACACACCACAACAGACTCGCGGACACTATCGTCCCAAGCGTCCCAAACAATCTTGTCCGGCGATATTGACGGCACATTCGGCATAAGCGACGCCGACGCCTACCACGTAGTGATAGGCGCAAACATTGCCGACGACGGCGAAACCATCCTCGACGGCTTCACCGTCACAGGCGGAAATGCCAATGCTGGAGGGGGAATCACCGTAAACGGAGTAAATATTGAGAAAAACAGCGGCGGCGGGATATATAACTGTTATTCATCGCCCACGCTCACCCACGTGACCATCAGCGAAAATACGGCAACCAGCGTCGGCGGCGGGATATATAATAATGATTTATCGCCCACGCTCACCCAAGTGACCATCAGCAAAAATACGGCAGTCCACGGCGGCGGGATATATAATGTTAATTCATCACCCACGATCACCAACGTTACCATCAGTGGAAATACGGCAAACGGCCATGGCGGCGGAATATTTAATGAAGGAAATTCATTACCCACGCTTGCCAATGTGACCATCAGCGAAAATACGGCAATCCAATGGGGCGGCGGGATGTTAAATAATGGTCCATCATCACCCACGCTCATCAACGTGACCATCAGTGGAAATACGGCATACGACGGCGGCGGGATATATAATAATAATGCATCACCCACGCTCACCAACGTTACCATCAGTGGAAATACAGCAAACGAATCGGGCGGTGGGATATTTAATTCTTTCAATTCGATAACGCTCACCAATGTGACCATCAGCGGAAATAGGGCAACCAACGGCTCCGGCGGCGGGATATGTAATTCCGGTTCATCGCTCCAAATCTACAATTCTATTCTTTGGGGCAATACGGCAAACAACAATGCAAATATAAGGAACTACGGCGACAACCTCAGCTGGCAATACAGCCTTGTGGAAGGCAGCGGCGGCAGCGACAGTTGGAACGAAGCCGATTTCGGAACCGACGGCGGTAACAATATCGACGCCGACCCGCTGTTTGTATCGCCCCTTGCTGCGGAAAGCGCCCCCACCACCGCAGGCGACTACCGCCTGCAAGCAGCCAGCCCCGCTATCGGCAAAGGAAACAACGAATACAACTTGACTACAACGGATTTGGACGGCAACCCGCGCCTTTCGGGCGCAAGCATCGACATGGGCGCGTATGAATATCAAATCCCCATCCCCGACGCCGCAGGCATACTATATGTGAAAGACGGCGGCGCAGGAACGAAAACCGGCGATTCGTGGGCAAATGCCTATCCCAACCTCGCCGGCCCGCTGCAATACGCCGACA
Source organism: Dysgonamonadaceae bacterium (assembly GCA_031289145.1). Lineage (GTDB taxonomy): Bacteria > Bacteroidota > Bacteroidia > Bacteroidales > Azobacteroidaceae > Azobacteroides. The sequence continues at coordinate 21,596 of JAITQA010000135.1, forward strand.
TGCAACGTAAAGCAGGGGTTGCCTCCGCCGACGCCATCAGCCGGATATGGGTAGCCGCAGGAACGTACAAACCGCAATACAAGGCAGCGGCAGTAGATAACAACAACGATCCGACTACCGACCGCGACAAGGCATTTGTTCTGGTCGAAGGCCTGAAAATCTACGGCGGATTCCCTGCCGACGCCAACGACGCCGAACACACCACCCTCGCCTCTCGGACACTATCGTCCCCTGCGTCCCAAACAATCTTGTCCGGCGATATTGACGGCGACGAGGCATTAAGCAACGCCGACGCCTACCACGTAATTATAGGTGCAAACATTGCCGACAACAGCGAAACCATACTCGACGGCTTTACCATCACAGGCGGAAAAACCAACGAAGGTGACAGCTATATCTCTGTAAACGAAAACTCTATTTACCGGAATTACGGCGGTGGAATACATAATAGTTATTCTTCACCCACGCTGACCAACGTAACCATCAGCAAAAATGCGGCATACCATGGCGGATATAACGTCGGAAACAAAGGCGGCGGAATATATAATGATGGTTCTTCACCCACGCTGACCAACGTGACCATCAGCGAAAACACGGGAAACTATGGCGGCGGGATATGCAATACTAATTCTTCGCCCACGCTGACCAACGTAACCATCAGCGGAAATATGGCAAACACTTTCTCTGGCGGCTATTTCGAAGGCGGACAAGGTGGCGGAATATATAATGATAGTTCTTCACCCACGCTGACAAACGTAACCATCAGCGAAAATGGGGCTAGTGGGGGCGGCGGGATATGTAATTATAATAATTCATCGCCCACGCTGACCAGCGTGACCATCAGCAAAAATACGGCAGGCTACGGCGGCGGGATATATAATGTTAATTCATCACCCACGCTCACCAACGTGACCATCAGTGGAAATACGGCAAACGACGACGGCGGCGGAATAGTAAATGAAGGAAATTCATTTCCCATGCTTGCCAATGTTACCATCAGCGGAAATACGGCAATGGATTGGGGCGGCGGGATATTTAATAATAATGCATCACCCATGCTCACCAACGTGACCATCGGTGGAAATACGGCAAACAACGGCGGCGGGATATTTAATAATAATGCATCACCCACGCTCACCAACGTGACCATCAGCGGAAATACGGCAATCGAAGGCGGCGGCGGGATATTTAATTATTCTAATTCTTCTCCCCAAATCTATAATTCTATTCTTTGGGGCAATATGGCAACAGGCAGCGGGTCAAATGTATATAACTACAACAGCGCCCCCACCTATCAATACAGCCTTGTGGAAGGCAGCGGCGGTGGTTGGGGTTCTCTTGGAATAGACGGCGGTAACAATATCGACGCCGACCCGCTGTTTGTATCGCCCGTTGCTGCGGAAAGCGCCCCCACCACCGCAGGCGACTACCGCCTGCAAGCAGCCAGCCCCGCTATTGATGCAGGCGATAACGACTTGTATCAAGCAGCAAGTGAGCATGCTCACTTGTCAGACGTGGATATCGACGGCAACCCGCGCCTTTCGGGCGCAAGCATCGACTTGGGCGCGTATGAGTTTTTCAGACAGACTTGGACAGGTCTTTCCGGAAATAGCTGGATCGAACCCGCTAACTGGAATTCCGGAGAAGCTCCGGATGCGGCTTCATCGGTTTATATTCCCGGAAACCTCGACACTTATCCGGTCTTGCAAGAAGCGGATGCTGCTGTTACCAATGACATCCGTTTTGCCCCCGGCGCAGAAATCGGCCGTCAGGATTTGTTGACCTACGAAAAAGCATACGTTCAATTGGATTTCAGTGCAGAGGCATCCCGCAACCGCTGGTATATGCTTTCCAGTCCCTTGCAGGAACTGTATGCAGGCGATTTCAGCTTTGGCGGTTTTCCCGGAATGGATATGAACCTGTTTCAAGCGGATGGCAACAAGACCGTATGGCAACGAGGAGTTTCCGGTCTGGGCGAGAAATTCAAAGAAGGCGACGGCTTTCTTCTCTGGCTGGCTCAGGACAGGGCAGAAAACAAAGGTCTGAAGCTCTCCAAGGGCATTGTCGAATTGCCTTATTTCGACAACCTCAACGTCCCGGCCGATGTGCATTGGACGCATACGTATGGAGAGGGAGAATCTACTTTCAAAGGATGGAAAGAAGAAGGCGGGTCAATATCATTACTTGACCCCGAAACATCGGTAAACATTCCTCGCAACTTGACCGAGGCTTACCGCTTGGCCGGTCTGGAAGTAAATGAAACCTTGAACTTCGGTCAAGCCCATTTCGCCATAGCCGGTAATCCGTATATGAGCAGCATCGACTTTGCTACATTGCAAATGGAAAATCCATCTGTCATCAAAGATACTTATTATATATGGATTGGCGCCGGAGGTAACAGCACCACCTACACTCCCGGAAGTTATGCGATATATAATGCAGGTATCGATGAAACTGCCGGGTCGCCCGCTATTGAATTGGACCAAAACATTGCACCCATGCAATCGTTTATTGTTGAAAAATCATCTGATGCAGGCGATGCTGCAACTTTGAATTTCAATTTGGCCACAATCGGCGTTACCGATGGCAGTGCAGAATTACGGTCAGCCGCTGTTCAAGGCGACAAATTAGCTATCGTCGCTTCGACCGCTCAGGCAGGTATACGCACCGTGATTGCTTCCCGTCAGACAGGTAATAACAGCTTCGGCTCTGCCGATTCCCGCAAACTTTTTGACGAAATCAACAGCATCCCGGAAGTCTATACACTCAAACCGGATGCGAATAAGGCACAGGTGGCTACAGCCATCAATGTGTTGGGCGAAATTACCGGCGAAACGCTTGTTCCTTTGGTCATATCGACGACCTATAAAGGCGAACTGACCTTTACCTTTAGCGGTATGGATACTTACCATGCGCGTATTTCCCTGCTGGATACCGAAAGGAATACGGAAATCGACTTGACCGGCAAAGCGCAATACGCGTACCGGTTCAATTATGTACCCGCACAGTCCGGTGGAACGACAGTCTCCAACGAAAGCCGTTTCTTTATACGGTTAAATAAAGTTGCTACCGGCATAGCGGAATTAGCGCCGGAAGCTGTTCGGATATACGCCTCCAATTCAGGAACGCTGCAAGTGGTATCGACGCACCCGCTACGTCAGGTGACGGTGTATAACTTGCAGGGTGCAAGGGTTTACAATGCACCGATTCAGACCAATACGCACAAGGTGGATGGTCTTGCCGCCGGTGTTTACCTTGTAAAAGTTGTCAGCGGGAATACGGTGACGACGGAAAAGGTAATGGTTAGGTAAGGCTTTTTATCATTGAGAACGCTCTCCTTAGTCATTGCAGGCCCTCCCCTCCCTTGTGGGGGAGGGGCCGGGGGAGAGGTATTTGTTTTTATCCTGTCACAAAATCGGGGAAAGTTCAATTTATTTCACTACCTTTGTAAAAAATATGCGTATGAAAGATTTACCGATAGGGGTACAGTCATTTGAGGACATGCGCAGTCGGAACTACCTCTATATCGACAAGACGGAGCATGTCCACCGGATAGCGACTACCGGCAAGACATATTTCCTGTCGCGTCCGCGCCGTTTCGGAAAGTCGCTGCTTATAAGTACGCTGCACGAACTCTACAACGGTCGCAAAGACCTTTTCGAGGGGCTTTATATCTACGATAAATGGGACTGGACGCAGCAGTATCCGGTGATCAGGCTTGACTGGATACTAATCTCTCGTGAAACACCGGAAGAGATAGAACGCAGCCTGCGCAACAAATTTATGCGCTTTGCACGTGAGAACGACATTCACCTGTATTCCGATTATGCCTCCGACTGCTTGGAAGAACTGATAGTTGAGTTGCACCGCAAAACCGGCAAAAAGGTAGTTGTGCTTGTGGACGAATACGATGCTCCGATACTGGATGCCATAGGCAAACCCGGCGAACTGATCGCTGCAATCAAGGCTAAAGTACAGGGTATCTACAAGATACTGAAAGGAACCGACGACCATCTGGAAAAGATATTCCTGACCGGAGTATCCAAGTTTGCAGGCCTGTCGGTGTTCTCTGCGCTCAACAACCCCAAGGATATTACGCTTCAGAAGTATTATTCGACTATTTGCGGCTATACTCAGGAAGAACTGGAAGCGAATTTTGCGGAATACATAGATGTCCTTGCCAAGGAAATGAACATGCCCCGCGCCGCATTTCTGGATGAGATGCGGGAGCGTTATAACGGCTTTTCGTGGGACGGACAGTCCACCGTTTACAATCCTTTCAGTATTCTTCGGGTTTTCGACGAGCGCAGGTTTGGTAATTTCTGGTTCAATACCGCTACTCCTGCCTTCCTGATAAAACTGCTAAAGAAACGGAATCAGGTAGAAAAATATACAATGCCGGTGAAGACTACCGAATCGGTGTTTGGCAGCTACGACCCCGAGGCGTTGGAAACTATCCCCCTGCTGTTTCAGACGGGCTATCTGACTGTCAAGAACATCGTTTTCGACAACGAGCTGATTTATACGCTTGAGGCGCCAAACAAGGAGGTGCGGAAAGCCTTTTCCGACCATCTGTTCAAGGAGTTTGCCGGTCTGTCGTCGGAGGATATGACCTCTGTTCAGCGCGATATGATACGTCAGATCAGGGAGCTTGATTCGGAGGGGTTCAACCGCAGTCTGAAGGCGATGATCGCACACGTGCCGTCGATACTGCATATCGCAGAGGAGAAGTATTATCACTCCCTGTTTCTGATATGGCTGTACGCTTTGGGCTTTAAGATAGAGGATGAGGTGCTGACCAATATCGGGCGGATAGACGCTGTCTGGCGCATGAAAGACACGACCGTCATCGCCGAGTTGAAACACGACCGTCAAGCGCCGTTGGAGCGACTGCTGTTCGAAGCCGAAGCACAGATAAGTAACAAGAAGTATTACGAGCGCTATGCAGTCGAAGGTAAGCGTCTGATCCTCCTCGCAGTAGCCTTTTCCGGCAAGGAAGCGGGATGCAAAATAACAGGAACTCAAAAAAGTTTTATGCGATAAATAGTCCGTATTTCAATTATTATCATTAATTTTGTCGCCTAAAAACATGACAGCTTGTCAGAAAAATTTATAACAATGGAAAAGCAACAGCAGAACAATATTCAGATTGAACTGACGGACGAAATCGCACAGGGAATTTATTCCAATTTGGCGGTTATCGCTCATTCGTCATCCGAATTTGTAGTAGATTTTGTCCGTTTGATGCCGGGTGTTCCCAAGGCAAAAGTACAGTCCCGGATTATTTTAACACCGGAACATGCCAAAAGGTTGATGCTGGCATTGACCGATAACATTAAAAAGTACGAATCGCAAAACGGAGAAATCAAATTACAGAGTGCGGGCTTTAATCCGCCGATTATTGGTCCTGTAGGGGAAGCTTGATGTATTAAGGTATGAAAGTAATGAAATTTGGCGGGACTTCGGTTGGTTCCGCAGAAAGTATTATAAGGGTAAAAGAGATTGTCGAGTCCGTTAAGGAACCTGTTATCGTCGTAGTTTCCGCTCTGGGAGGCATTACCGACCAGTTGCTGCATACATCCCGCTTGGCTGCACAGGGGGAGCACGCCTACGAAAAAGAATACAATCACATTGTCGGTCGCCATATAGAATTGGTAGAGGCGGTGATTAGCGACCCTGCTATCCGGAATTATCTGTTGAAACAGGTGATTGCTTTGCTGGACGAATTGGGCAATATATTAAAAGGTGTATTTTTGGTGCATGACCTTTCCCAGAAAACTTCCGACATCATCGTGAGTTATGGTGAAAGATTGAGTTCCCTGATTGTCTCCAATGTGATTGTCGGCGCTCACTTGTTTGACGCCCGCGAATTTATCAAGACAGAGAAACAATTCAAAAAGCATATTGTCGATTTTGAGAGAACCAACCGTTTAATTGCGGAAGCTTTCAAGAACCTGCCGCTTGTTTCTGTTGTTCCCGGTTTTGTTTCTCAGGATGTGCACACGGGCGATATTAGTAATTTGGGACGCGGCGGTTCCGATTACACATCCTCTATTCTGGCTGCTGCTTTGGATGCCGCTATTCTGGAAATCTGGACGGATGTGGACGGTTTTATGACCGCCGACCCGAAAGTAATTTCTTCCGCTTATGTTATCAAGGATTTAACCTACATTGAGGCCATGGAATTGTCGAATTTCGGCGCCAAAGTGATTTATCCGCCGACCATTTTCCCGGTATATCATAAAAATATTCCGATATTGATAAAAAACACTTTCAATCCGGAATCCGAAGGAACATACATTTCAAAAATCAAAAAGAACGGCGGTAAATCCATCAAGGGTATTTCATCCATCGACGACACCTGCCTGATTACTGTACAAGGTTTGGGAATGGTGGGTGTGATTGGTGTTAACTACCGGATTTTTCGCGCCCTTTCGAAAGCCGGAATCAGCGTCTTCATGGTTTCTCAGGCATCTTCCGAAAACACGACTTCTTTCGCCGTAAAAAACGAAGACGAAGTCTTGTCTATGCAAGTTTTGAAAGAAGAATTTAAACTGGAATTGTCGCAAGGTGGAATCAATGACGTCAAATCGGAAAAAAATCTGGCTACTGTGGCGATTGTCGGTGAGAATATGAAACAAACTCCGGGAATAGCCGGTAAATTGTTTGGAACTTTAGGTCGGAGCGGAATTAGTGTAATTGCTTGTGCACAAGGAGCTTCTGAAACAAATATCTCCTTTGTTATTGATAAGATTTACCTGAGAAAAGCTTTGAATTCCATCCATGATTCTTTCTTCTTGTCGGAATACCAGGTACTGAATATATTCCTGACGGGAACCGGCACGGTAGGCGGTAGTTTGTTGGCACAAATCAAGTTGCAGCAAAAAACATTGACGGAACACAACGGATTGAAACTGAATGTTGTGGGAATTGCCGATGTCGATAATATGATTCTCGACAGAAGGGGAATCGACTTGGATACTTACGCGGAAGCGTTAAAAACAAAAGGACAGCCTACCTCTCCGGAATTGCTCCGGGAAGAAATCCTGAAAATGAACATTTTCAATTCCGTATTTGTCGATTGTACGGCAAGCGCTCAGATTGCAGGCTTATACGGCGATTTCCTGTCGCATAATATTTCTGTGGTAGCCGCGAATAAAATTGCCGCATCTTCGGAGTATGAAAATTATCACCAACTGAAAGAAACCGCTCGCAAAAAAGGCGTGAAGTTTTTGTTCGAAACCAATGTTGGCGCAGGTTTACCGATTATCAACACGATGAATGCCCTGATAAACAGCGGAGATAAAATCGTGAAGTTGCAAGCGGTACTGTCCGGAACGCTGAATTTTATTTTTAATACTATTTCAGCTGATGTTCTTTTGAGTAAAGCCATAAAAATGGCGCAGGAAGCTCGCTTTTCGGAACCGGACCCACGTATTGATTTGAGTGGCACGGATGTTATACGAAAATTAGTAATTCTTTCTCGTGAAGCAGGTTATAAAGTAAATCAGCATGATGTAGAGAAGCATTTGTTTATACCGGATAACTATTTTGAAGGTTCATTGGATGATTTCTGGCATTCTATTCCGAACTTGGATGTTGAATTTGAAACAAAACGCAAACAATTGGAAGCGGAAGGTAAACGTTTCCGTTTTGTGGCTGAAATGGACAACGGCAAATGTCGGGTAGGTTTGCAGGCCGTTGACCGTAGTCATCCTTTCTACGAATTGGAAGGAAGCAACAACATCATCATGATAACGACGGAAAGATACGACGAGTTCCCGATGATTATCAAAGGCTATGGCGCCGGAGCCGCAGTGACTGCAGCCGGTGTTTTTGCAGACATCATCAGTATTGCAAACATCAGATAATGGCAAAAACGGAAAATATACAGTTAATCAAGAACCGCTTCGGGATTATTGGAAACAGTCCTTTGCTGGAGCGTGAAATAGAGAAAGTCCTGGTGATTGCCCCGACCGATTTATCCGTGTTGATTATCGGTGAAAGCGGGGTAGGAAAAGAGGTTTTTCCGCAAATCATTCACCAGAACAGTACCCGGAAGCACGGCTCTTACATTGCGGTTAACTGTGGCGCTATTCCTGAAGGAACCATTGATTCGGAACTTTTCGGTCATGAAAAAGGTTCGTTTACAGGCGCTTTGGCCGAAAGAAAAGGCTATTTTGAAGTGGCCGACAAAGGCACGATTTTCTTGGATGAAGTCGGCGAATTACCGATGTCCACGCAAGCCCGTTTGCTTCGGGTGCTGGAATATGGGGAATTTATCAAAGTCGGTTCATCCAAAGTACAGAAAACGGATGTGCGAATTGTTGCCGCTACCAATGTCGATTTGGTAAAAGCCATCCGAAACGGCAAATTCAGGGAGGATTTGTATTACCGGCTGAATACGGTGCCGGTGCTGGTTCCGCCCTTGCGCGAAAGAAAAGATGATACTCCCTTATTGTTCAGGAAATTTTCCGGCGATTTTGCTGAAAAATACCATGTACCTGCCATTTATTTGACGGATGATGCCAAAACGTTTCTGACAAAATACCGTTGGCCGGGAAATATCCGTGAATTGAAAAATATTACGGAACGCATCTCAATCATAGAAAATGAACGGGAAATTACGGCAGATATATTGAAAACTTATTTGGTAAATCCCGATATAGGTCTGCCGGTTTTGGTGCAACCGGAGTCCGACCGCTTATTCAACAATGAACGGGAAATACTCTACCAAATCCTTTTTGATATGCGGAATGATATCAATGAATTGAAAAAAATGGTTCCGGGACTGAATAAAGAGACAACGCAGATTAATACGGATATTTCACATGTAAGGTTCCAACATCCTGTAAAAAATACTGTTCCGGATAAACTAATTGAGGAAGAACCGGTTCCTTATGCCGATGAATATGCCGATGAAGAAATTAAAGAATCCGAATCCGAAACATTGTCTTTGGAAGAGGTTGAAAAAGAAATGATACGGAAAGCTTTGGAACGCCATAAGGGAAAACGGCGGAATGCCGCTAATGATTTGAAGATATCCGAACGTACTTTGTATAGAAAAATTAAAGAATATGGCTTGGAATAAGAATCTGTTTATCATCGTTTTACTTCTTTTGACGTCTTGTTCTGTTACTTACAAGTTCGAAGGCGGCAGCGTGAATTACGATTTAACGAAAACAATTCGTATTATCCAGTTTCCCAATCGGACTCCTTCTTTTCCCGAATTGTCTCAGGTTTTTGATTTAGCATTGAGAAAACGGTTTATAGAGCAAACGCGCTTAAAGGAAGTGTCGAACGGCGGTGATATAGAAATCGAAGGAGAAATTTCATCCGTCAATATACAAGGTATGGCTGTGAAAGAAGACGCTTATGCTTCTCAAACTCGCTTAACGATTTCTGTGAGAGTACAATATGTCAATAACAAGGAAGCCGGGAAAGATGTTGACCAGAGTTTTTCCGCTTTCCGGGAATTTGCGAGCACTCAATCTTTAGAATCAGTTCAAGACCAGCTAATTAAAGAGATTGTGGATGAATTGATTGACAGTATTTATAATTCGACGGTAGCCAATTGGTAAAAAAATGCGTGCAGAGAAAATTATCGATTTGATGACAGGGACAGCGTACTACAACGAAGATACTTTATCTCAATTGTCGGCGGTAATAGACGAGTTTCCTTTTTTTCAGGCAGCGCATCTATTGTATGCCTTGAATTTTCTGGAACTGAAAGATACGCATTTTTCAATTGAACTGAGAAAGACCGCCGCTTATTTGAACGACCGGAAGAAACTTTTTTATTTAGTGGAGGATGCCTATTTTAAACCGGAAACGATAGCGCTCTTGGAACGAAAGGAAGAAAAGGCCGTTTCATCATTCGATTTACTCGAACTCTTTCTGAAAGATAAGGATAAAGACACCAATCAGTCTTCAATGGCCGGAATTGATTATGTATCTCATTATCTTTCGGATGATGCAGGTAATGATGCCCCTGCATCACCGCCTTTGCAGCACCAGGAAGCGATAGACAAATTTTTGAAAGAAGGCGCTCATTCGCTTGTGAAATTTAATTTGAACGATACGGAAGTCGGCGTGGAATCTCATGACCGGGATTTGGATACGGTTGATGAAAATAGTTTTTTTTCCGAGACTTTGGCCAAAATATATATCAAACAAAAGAAATATGGCCGGGCTTTGACAATTATCCGCAAATTAAATTTGCTTTATCCGGAAAAAAATCGTTACTTTGCAGACCAAATTCGTTTTTTGGAAAAACTGATTATTAACACAAAAAATTTATAGTAAACAATGTACATTTTTATTTCTATTTTGATTGTATTTCTTGCCTTACTTTTGGTATTGATTGTCATTGTGCAAAATTCGAAAGGAGGAGGTTTAGCCGCAGGATTTTCTTCGTCTAATCAAGTGATGGGCGTCCGTAAAACAACTGATTTCCTTGAGAAAGCAACTTGGGGACTGGCTGGTGCCATTGTAGTTCTCTGTATCGGTGCATCAATTGCTTTGCCGCGTGGTCAGAATGTAAAAGACACGGGGCTGAAAGAAGAAATCCAAAACAGACTCCCGGCTGCCGACCAGAATGCAGTATCGCCTTTTGAGACGCCGGTTTCTGAAGGGGGACAAGCGCCGATTGCCATTCCGGAAGAGTAAGAATAAAATAATAATGGATGTAAAAATCGAACAATCATGGAAAGAACGGTTGACCGCAGAGTTTGAGAAGCCGTATTTCAGTGCATTGACCGATTTTGTAAGGCGGGAATATGTCGCTCACCGGATTTATCCTAAGGGGAGCCTGATATTTAATGCCTTTGATAAGACTGCTTTTGACAAGGTAAAAGTAGTTATTTTAGGACAAGACCCTTACCATGAGCCGGGACAGGCTCATGGTTTGTGTTTTTCGGTGAACGATGGCATAGCGCTCCCTCCCTCTCTTCAGAATATATACAAAGAATTGGAAGCCGATTTAGGTATTCCGCCGCGTACCTCCGGCAATCTGGCGCCTTGGGCAGCGCAGGGCGTTCTTTTGCTGAACGCTACACTGACCGTTAGGGCGCATCAGGCCGGTTCGCACCAACAACGTGGATGGGAAGAATTTACGGATGCCGTCATCCACAAAATCGCCGAAGAAAAAGAACATATCGTTTTCATCCTGTGGGGTTCTTATGCACAAAAGAAGGGCGCTTTTATCGACCCGTTCAGGCATTTAATAATAAAATCGGCGCATCCTTCGCCCCTGTCCTCCTATCGAGGGTTCTTCGGAAGCAAGCCTTTCAGTAAGACCAACGACTATCTGCTTCAAACCGAACAAATCCCGATTCAATGGTGAGTATTGCTCCTATCTGAAAATTTTCATTCTATTGATAAATGGAATTTCTTTCAGGGGCAAATCCCGTTTGATTAAAAAAGCCAAATAAAGTCCGATTAGCAGGGTATGGAATCCCAAGCGGAGGTAGCGATTTTCGATAGAAGCAAATTTTGCCAGGCAATACAAAAGCGCCGCCAAGCCGACATAGATGAATATTGTTTTTAAATCGTACCGGACGGGGTAGTATTTTTGTCCGATAAAATAAGACAACAGCATGATGATTCCGTTTCCGGCAAATGCCGCCCAAGCGCAAGCCATATAACCATACGTCGGAATAAAAACGATGTTTACTGTGATAATTACCACAAATCCTATCAGTGAGAAAATGATTCCCCAATAAGTTTTATCCGTCAGTTTGTACCAGATAGAAAGGTTATAATAAACGGCAAAAAACAATTCGCCGACCAGTATGATGGGAATAATCGGTAGTGCGGTAAAATAGCTGGGCGGCACAAAATATTTGAATATATCCAAATAAAACATGACGCCAAGGAAAACAAGCAGGCCGAGGATGATAAAATATTTTGTAGCGATGGCATAGGATTGCTTGGCGTCTTTGTCTTTACTTTTTTCAAAAATGAAAGGGTCGAAAGCATAACGAAATGCTTGCGTAAACATCATCATAATCACGGTAATTTTGAAGCAACCGCCGTAAGCGCCCAACTCATCAAAAGCCGCCCCTCCGTCCGGGTAGATAATCGGGAATATCAATTTATCCAATACCTGGTTGCTGATTCCCGCAAATCCCATAATCACCAAAGGGAAACAATAGCGCAACAGCCGTTTGGCCAATTTCCAATCGAAGGCATAGTGAAATCCGGTCAAATAAGGCAGGAGAAAGAGGGTTTGAATCCCGGTTGCGATAAGATTAGCAATAAGCACATATCCGACGGAAAAATCTTCTCTCCAGAACCAGGCAATCAAATCCGGATTGTGTTTATTTATCCAGGGGCAGACGACTAAGAAAAAAACGCATAAAAGAACGTAAAGCACAACCTGAAGCAACTTGATAAATCCGAATTTCAAAGGTCTTTTCCGGTACCGCAAATAGGCAAACGGGATGGCGATAAAGCCGTCTAAACAGGTTATCAGAACAGCTAAGCGGATAAAATTATTGGGAATCTGGTCGGACCATAAGCCACGTACCTGGTCGAAAAAACAGAAAAAAAAGCCGGCAAACAACAGGACAATCGAAGAAACAATAATGATAACGGTCGAGTAGACGGTATTTTGTTTGTATTTATCATTTTGGTTGAGAAAACGGAACAGCCCGGTTTCCATGCTGAAAGTCAGGATTATCGTAATCAATGCCGCAAAAGCATAAATATTCGTTATCATCCCAAACCCGCTCTTCGACATGGACGTGTAAGTAAAAAGAGGCGTTGTAAGCCAACTAATCAGCCTTACGATGATGGTGCTCCCGCCGTAAATCGCACTGTCTTTTAGCAATGATTTTGTTTCTGCCATAGTTTGTTTTTATTTTGTTACCGGAATATGTTCCAAAGACCATGCATTGATGTCGTAATTTTCAGTAACATTCCGAATAACAATTAGTTCTGTTCCCTTTCCATTGGCAAATACATAATGCGCCTGCACCGGATATTCGACAGATGTACTTGTCTTGTAATAATCATCGTAGTAATAGGTGTTGACAAGGGTATAATCATTTGTCTCTAATTGAAGAATTTTTTTGAGATTAGATTCGTAAAAATAATAATCGGGTAATACCCACAAACTGTTGGTAGCCTCACTGTGATCTATCCATGATATGGAACCATTCTCATTGTATTTAAATTGGCCGATAGGGGCGATGAATGTATCTTCATGAAAAGGGAACGCGGATGTTCTGTAAATGTCCTTATTGGAAGAAAATAAATAGTTTCCATCAACAGAAAACCAAAATTTGTAAATACTTTCATGGAAATAATTCTTCCATAGGTTTGTTGTAATGTCAAAAATGCAAATTCCGGTCGGAGACAGGTTCAATCTGGAAGCGACAATGTAATTTTGATTTGGTATTTTTTTTATCATGCTTCCCCCATACAAACTACCATATCCACCATAAGGAGTTTCCTTTTTTTCTCCTGTAAGCACATTTATCCATATCAAATCATAATGTTGAACCGTTTGTCCCGGAGTATAGCAACACCAATCGTCAGCGCCCCATTCAATATCAAAAACATCGTGATTAACATCTGTGGTTTTTATCATGGAGAAGTTATCCATATCAATAAAACTGATCTTCCCGCTATGACCGATAATCACCTTATTTTCGTCTTCGGATACGCTGAAACAATTGGGTGCATTACTCAAATTTAAAGTGCGGGCAATTGTTTTTGTTTTTGTATCGTACGCCAAGAAACGATTGGGCTGTGCAGTGGTGAGGTACAACAAATCGGTCTTCTTGTCCATCCATGCGTCGGTGATTTTCCCTTCTATTCCTATGATGTTTTCGGGATTTGTATTTCCATTCCGTGCTTTGACGGTAATTTCATAGACCGGCGTCTTTTTGTCATTGGTTTTCAATTTAAGAACCGCTGAATTATGGCCTGCCGGCATACGACTTCTATCGCATGTAAAAGACAGATACGTCCATTCATACGGATACATGGTTCCGCTTGTTTCTGTTGCCGTTAACCATTCGGGACAATCTTCGATGCTCCAGACGAGGATGCCGTTTCCTTGGTTTGACAGTTCTATTGTTAGTGTAGTTTCCGTTCGTCCGAAGTCCAAATTATCATTGTAACAATACAAACTGGGACTCCCGTAATCAAAATCAATTTTCACCACTACTTCCGGTCGATTTTTATCATTACTTCTTATTACGATTTGTCCGGTAGGATTCTCCGGCAATGGCGCTTCCGGATTGTATGAAAGATGAACCCGGCTTTCCATTTTTTGCGGTAAAATATTGCTTGGATAATAATCTATAACAGACTGAACAATAATCCATTCAGGATGTTCTGTAATTTCCCATATCAAGATTCCTTCTCCATTGTTTTTAATAGACAAAAAAGTCTCTTGTCCGGAATTATATCCGAATGATAAATTACTTTCCGTTTCAATTACCGGATTTCCTTCGTTAATATAGGCTACGGAAACTTGGCATAATCCTTTGCTCTCGACCTCCAAAATCATTAAACCAATGTAAATTCCGACTTCCGAGAAATCGCTGTTAGGGATTGCGCCGAGGCGAATATTTGCAAGGCCATTGTTAAATTGCCCCGTATTTTCGACGATATCCAGCCATTTTGGGGCAGATGTAATACGGAATTTAGCATTTCCCGCATAATCGACAGATACGGGATAGTCTCCTACTTCCCAATCAGGAGAAACAACAATCATGGTTTCCACTACTGTACTCGAAGAAAGTTCAGCATTTTCGGATAGGAAATCATTGCTGCAAGAAAAAATGAACAAAAAGGAAATGCAGGTAAAAATATATTTAAATATTGTTTTCATTGTGTAAGTATTATCATATTAAACAATTGGAAATTAAAAATGAAACCGTACACCGACGGCGTAATCCAGCCGGAAGAGGTTCTCATAGTCTTTCTTATTCAATTCAACAGACTCTGTTCTGTTTTCAGTAGACATGTCTATTTCTTTGATTGTAGCGGAAAATAAATTCGCATTAGCGCCGATAGACAGCCATGACACGGGATAATATTCAAAAGACAATCCTGCATCCGCACCCCAACTACTCCCTTCCAACAGCGCATTATAATTAATGCTGTTGCCGGAAGTGAGCGTAGATAGATAAGGATCAATTCGTATTTCTTCTCGATAATGCGTATAACCGACCGATAGTTCTTCGACCAATCGAAACTTGTGTTTTTTATCCAACCATTGTTGGAAAATAACAGAGGGGCCGATATAATTTACATACAGTTTTTCTTTTTCTCCCAGACTGAAATAAATCGGTAAATAATAGTCATTGTTTCTTACCAGAAATTCCATATCGGAAGAAGAAGTGAATAAGGAATATTTCAGCCCAAGTCCAAAAAAATCTTTAATCAGGTAATGAACATCCACGCTTACGTGAAAGCCGTGTTTCAGTTGTTTGAAATAATCTTCTGCCTGCGATTGGGATATTCCTGCGTCTTGCATTTCGTTTTCTGCACCGGAGGTAGATGCTAAAAGAGAAGTCCCTCCCGCTTGCAGTCCAATCACCCAAGGCTTGGTCGGCCGTGAAAATCGCCGGTCTCTCTTGTAATTAGGATTGATTTTTTGTGATTGCGAATTGCGATAATACGCCAATACCTGTTCTATCGGAATAAATTTACCGACAGCGTATTGGTTATCCTCCATTTGTTCATAATTGATATGCGTCTGCGAAATTAACAAAATCCGGCACAAAATCGTATCATGCTGATTTGTAATGATTTTATCTTGTCCTGTGGCGATATGCAATGCAGAAAATAGCGCCAAACAGCTAAAAATTAGTTTCAGTTTCATGTTTGTATTTATAAATAGTTAAAATAAAAATCTTTGTTGTTCTTCCCGTTTTCTTCCGAGATGTGAATAAGCCAAAGCGGTAGCTTCCCTTCCGCGGGGTGTCCGTTTCAGGAAACCCTCTTTGATAAGGAAGGGTTCGTATACTTCTTCGATTGTACCCGGGTCTTCGCCCAAAGCGGTGGCAATGGTCGTTATCCCCACGGGGCCTCCGCCGAATTTATCAATAATGGTCAGCAGTATTTTGTTGTCTATTTCGTCCAAACCGTATTTGTCGATGTTCAAGGCTTCGAGTGCAAAGCAAGCGATTTCTTTGTCGATAGCGCCGTTGCCTTTTACCTGTGCAAAGTCGCGCACACGCCGTAGCAGGGCGTTGCTGATACGGGGAGTTCCCCGGCTGCGTGAGGCTATTTCCTTGGCAGCGCTGTCGTTACAGGGAACGTTGAGTATGTTGGACGACCGTTTGACAATCGTTGTCAAGGTACCGACATCGTAATATTCCAGGTGCAGGTTAATACCGAAACGGGCACGCAAAGGCGCTGTGAGCAGTCCGCTTCGCGTAGTTGCCCCAACCAATGTAAAAGGCTCTAATTCAATCTGAATAGAACGGGCGCTGGGGCCTTTGTCTATCATAATGTCGATGCGGTAATCCTCCATAGCCGAATACAGGTATTCCTCTACTACCGGGCTGAGACGGTGGATTTCGTCGATAAACAGGACGTCGTTTCGTTCCAAAGAAGTCAGTACACCGGCCAAATCGCCGGGTTTATCCAAAACCGGGCCGGAAGTGATTTTGAATCCGACATTCAATTCATTGGCGATAATGTTGGACAAAGTAGTCTTTCCCAAGCCGGGAGGGCCGTGCAACAAGACATGGTCAAGGGCTTCCTTACGCATACCGGCTGCCTGAACAAATACTTTCAGGTTTTCAACAATCTTGTCTTGACCGCTGAAACTCTTGAAAGACAAGGGACGCAAGGCGTTTTCAAACTCTTGTTCTTTATCGTTTAATTGATTGGAACGTATATCGTATTTCTCCATGTTCTAAAATTTGGCGCAATCTTTTTGTATCTCATTCGGCACAGTATAAGAGATACTTGTTTGTCCGCTACAAAGGTAGTATTATTTATGATTATTCGCAACGTTGGGGGGAAATAGAACTAAAACTAAAAACGAGTGGTGGAGTGTGTTACTCAAGTCCCGTCCCTTTTTATGAAATTGTTATATGATTGGTCATGATTCTTTCAACATAAATATTACCCTCAGTATCAACATTATAAATAATATAGTATTGGGTATTCTTATTCCTGTCATATCGAGCTACTTTACTACCATACTGCTTATGTATCTCATACACACAAGCAATATGGCGTATTCTATTTCTTAAAGAAAGGGCAAAAGTAACTATATCATTTTTATAATCAATTGCATCTTCGTATGTTAAGGATGGTCTATTTGCGGGTTCGGGAAACATTAAAGCATCTATGCAATGATCTAAATCAGTTAAGGCTTGATTTCGCCAAAAAACTTGACTCATCATTTTCCAAATTTTTTCCTAATCATTTTTGTAGCTCTTTTGTTAAATTCCGCCGTAGTCATATAGCCTTCCGGTGGAATTATACCTGTATTTTCCAGCAGGTAGGGATGCTGTTCGACTTTCTCCCTCAATATTTCACTCGAATGTGTTGGGTAAAATGGAGTCTGTTCATTGGTAATCATTGACATAGCTTTATCGTTTATATGGTTCGATAATTTATTTGTAGCTACAAAGGTAAGGTATTTTTGAAATATATTATCTCATTTTGTTACTTATTTTATTTTCCCAACAAAAATAAAAAGTTTCTCCCCATAAACCCAATCAATGTTTTCATGGTTTTGTCCTTAAAATACAGCATTTCGTTTTATGAATCGTGAGTTTTATCCGATTTTGTGTTTTTTTTTTGCATATTTAATTTTTTATTCTTTACTTTGCAGTAATATTGTTTCATCTTAAAAAATAACAGCCTATAGCCAAACATTACTTTTACATCAAAAAATAATAGTAATGATAAGTTTAAAATTGATGACCGACGAAGAATTGGTCGTTGCGTATGCTCAAGGCAATAATTCCGCCTTTGACGTTCTTTTGAATCGTCATGAGAATAATGTTTATTCCTATATTTATTTCATCGTTAGAAACCGTGAGTTGGCAGAAGACATCTTTCAAGAGACTTTTGTCAAAGCCATCATGACTATTAAACAAGGTCGCTATACCGAAAACGGTAAATTCCGCGCTTGGATTAACCGGATTGCGCATAACCTGATTATTGATAATTATCGTCAGGAGAAAAACGAACAGACTATTTCCAATGACGATTGCGAGATGGATTTGTTTAACAATGCCAAACTTTCCGAAGGAACGATTGAGGATGAAATGATAAGAAGCCAAATTTTATCCGATGTGAAACGTTTGATTAATTACCTCCCCGATAATCAAAAGGAAGTACTGATTTTGCGTTATTATCAAGACTTGAGTTTCAAGGAAATTGCCGATATTACAGGCGCCAGCATTAATACGGCTTTAGGGCGCATGCGATATGCAATCCTTAATATGCGACGTATGGCAGAGGAAAAGAACATGATTTTGACATTAGACTAAATTTTTTCCGGGCAATTGCAATATAATTGAATTTGGTGCGTTTTTTAAATGAAAGAAACTCTAAAAAAATGCTGCCTATGCTTCAGAGAATTACACTTGAAATAACGAAAAGAAATTTTTCTGCCGGAGAAGATAATGTGCAACTGTTAAATCCTAAAAAACAAACTTTATTGTTTGTCAGGCAGTTTGCACGTTCTTATCACTTAGAAGAGAAACTACCCCCTGCATTAAACGGGATGATACTGAATTAAACTACGGGCCTGTTGTTTTTGACTAAGGAATGACAGGCCCGTAGTTTTTAATAATACTCAAACCGTCCGTTCTGGCTTTCTATCACCAATTTTTTCGTATCCGAAGTTTCCACAAATCCGACAATCTGCGCATCAATGCCAAATGACTTGGCAATCGCCACCACATCTTCCGCATATTGTGGGGAAAGATAAATTTCCATGCGGTGACCCATATTGAATACCTTATACATCTCTTCCCAAGTGGTTCCGGACTGTTCCTGTATCAATCCGAATAAAGGCGGAACCGGGAATAGATTGTTTTTGGTGATTTTCAGTTTATCTACAAAATGCAAGACCTTGGTCTGCGCACCACCCGAAACATGTACCATGCCATGAATATGCGGACGGATTTTATCCAACAGTTGTTTGATAACCGGCGCATAAGTTCTTGTGGGAGAAAGCACCAACTTGCCTGCATTCAAATCTGATTCCGCTATTTTGTCCGTCAAGCGTTTTTGTCCGGCATAAATTAAATCCTGTGGAACGTTCGGGTCATAACTTTCGGGATAGCGTATTGCCAGGTATTTGGCAAAAACATCGTGGCGGGCGCTGGTTAGCCCGTTGCTGCCCATACCGCTGTTGTATCCTTTTTCGTAAACGGCTTGTCCATAAGAACTCAGGCCAACAATTACGTCTCCGTCTTGAATATTTGCATTGTCAATCACATCCGAACGTTTCATCCGGCAGGTAACGGTACTGTCCACAATGATAGTCCTGACCAAATCACCCACATCAGCCGTTTCCCCCCCTGTCGGGTAGACATGTACGCCCAAGCGGCTCAATTCTTCACACAATTCATTAGTACCTTGAATGATAGCGGAAATCACCTCGCCCGGAATCAGGTGTTTATTGCGTCCGATGGTCGAAGAAAGCAAAATATTGTCCGTAGCGCCTACGCACAGCAAATCGTCTATATTCATTATCAAAGCGTCCTGTGCTATCCCTTTCCATACCGATAAATCGCCGGTTTCACGCCAGTAAAGATAGGCTAAGGAAGACTTGGTTCCCGCTCCATCGGCGTGCATTATGTTGCAACAGGTCGGGTCGCCACCCAGAATATCCGGGATTATCTTACAAAAAGCTTTTGGAAAGATGCCTTTATCAATGTCTTTAATCGCATTGTGAACATCTTCTTTAGCGGCGGAAACACCGCGTTGCATATAACGTTGGTCACTCATATTGTATGGATTTTTGTGTACAAAAGTAGTAAAAATTTAGCAAAAAGTTTGATGATTTATGGGCTAAAACTTTTTTAAGGTGCTGTGGAAAATAAATGGCATAGCGTAAATTTTATATTAACGATTAGCAGAGGATGTCTTGCGTTCGCTTTGCTCACTATCTGACAAAACGATCATAACCAAATCAAAATCATTGGAGATGATTAAGTTCTATTTTCTTCCCGGTACGGTGTCCTTGAAGAAAGAACTTTCCGGTTGTTCTGCTTGCAAAAACTTCTGGAAGTCCCTGATTAGAGTGTTTACATGTGCACCCAAATATATGATAATCAGTTGGTTAATTTCATCACCTGTTTTTCATTAGCACATTAATTTATATATGAAAAATTTGCATTAATCGCTCATTATATAGATTATTCTCTATACTTTTATTTCTTCAAATTTTGGCAAATCTGCCAAGTCCAAATATTGTTGAGTAATCTTGTCCAAAGTTGTTTCTGTATGAATATCTTCGCCCAAAAACCACTCAATGTCTTCAACCGTAGCGAAAAAATGAGTAATAATTGCATCATCACTCACTTTCAGGCGGTAACGTATAGTTTTGAAGAACTTAATTTCCGAATACTCAATTTTATTGTCAGCCTTGATAACTTTGATAGCGATATCAATCAGAGAAAATTGTTCCTGTTCCGACAGGTCGACTGCTTTCTGCTCAAGCATTTTGAGAAAATCCGAGATAAATTTCTTGCCTCCTGCATTAATATCAGTTACAAACTTCTCAATTTCTACATTGAAGTCCATGTTTTGAAAAACAGGCTCCTTTTCGCATATTGATTTAATCAGTGCAATTTCCTCAGGTGCGATTTCGCCATCGCAGGCCATACAGATAAATGCTGTTTGTAACAATAATTTGTCAAATGTCATAGTATTCATATTGTTATTATTATTTAATAAATCCAACTCTTGGTCTTTCCTGTATAATACCTTGCATTTCATTTTTGATATTTTCAAATTTTTTGAGGACATCAAGTGAAATGGTCGGCTTTTGATTTTTGATTACAAATTCCAATGTTTCCATTGTAATTCTTTTCGTTTTTTC
>JAITQA010000147.1 GCA_031289145.1 Dysgonamonadaceae bacterium
CCTGTCCCTTCGGACGTGATGACAAACCGGCCGGTTGCAACGGCGCTCGAATATGCCGTCGGCGACGCCTGCATTGCCCTGATGGCGCGGAAAATGGGAAAGACGGACGATTACGCCTATTTCAGGAAACGTGCGGAAAACTATAAACTGTACTACGACACGGTCAGCGGCTTCCCAAGAGGAAAAATGGCTAACGGCGAATGGAATCCGGTTTTCGACCCGCTTAAATCGAAACGCCCCTACGCTACGGATTATGCGGAAGGTAATGCGTGGCAATACCTGTGGCTTGCTCCGCAGGATGTTTACGGACTGATTGAGATGCTGGGCGGCGAAACTGCCTTCATCGACCGTTTAGACCAATTCTTTTCGCTCAATTCCGACCCCTCCGACCCGGACGTGCTTGTCGATTTGACAGGCAATATCGGCCAGTACGCTCACGGCAACGAGCCGAGCCATCACATTACTTATATGTACGCTTATGCCGGGCAACAGTGGAAAACGGCACGCCTGGCACGCTATATAATGAAAGAGTTTTACACCGACAAGCCCGACGGCATCATCGGAAACGAGGACTGCGGACAAATGTCGGCATGGTTTGTCTTTTCTTCGCTTGGCTTCTACCCTGTGCTGACCGCTTCGGGAGAGTACGTGCTTGGCAGTCCGCTTTTCGACAGGGCGACGGTTAATCTTGACAACGGCAGGACATTTACCGTTGAAACCGCCGACAACTCGCCGGAAAACATCTACATTCAGTCCGCCGAACTTAACGGAAAAGATTATCCATATACACATATCAATCATAAGGATATTATGAATGGTGGAATCCTGACGCTCAGCATGGGCAGCAAGCCGAATTACGACTACGGCAGCAAGCCGACTCACCGTCCGGAATCCGGAGGCGACGCGGCAATTGCAACAAAGCCGTTCGTCCATCCGGGAATGGAGCAAAGCCGGGACGATCTGGCGTATTTGAAACAACAAATCGTCGCAGGCAAACAGCCCTGGAAAACGGCATTTGACAATCTTAAACAAAGAACTTCCCTTGATTTCGAACCGAAGCCTTTCACACATATCTCGGTCGGACCTTACGGCGCTAACAGCATCGGCGGGCGAGAGTACGAACAGAGCGCAAGGGCTTCCTACAATCACGCTTTGGTGTGGTATGTAACCGGAGATAAGGCATACGCGGACAAGGCGATTGAGATTCTGAACGCCTGGGCGTACAGGCTTTGGGACTTTGACGCCAACAACGCCAAACTTAATGTGGGCCTGTTCGCGCCGCTGTTCCTGAACGCTGCCGAGATTCTGCGGTACACCGATTCGGGCTGGAAGGATGTGGACAAGGAACAGTTCCTGAAATTGACGCTCGGCGTCTTCTATCCGACCGTCAAGGATTTCTTTACGGAGGCTAACGGTAACTGGGACGCTTCCATCATTAATACACTGCTTTGTATCGGCGTATATACGGACAATCACGAGATATTCAATCGCGGTCTGGAGCGCTTCTATCGCGGTCCGGGCAATTCCGGCATTGCCAAATATATTTATCCGACCGGTCAGTGTCAGGAAACGACGCGCGACTGGGGGCATGTCCAACTTGGTATCGGAGAGTTTGCAAAAGCGGCGCAAGTTGCCTGGACGCAGGGGCTGGATATCTACGGTTTCGCTGACGACCGCCTGGCTTTGGGCTTCGAATATACGTCGAAGTATCTGCTTGGCGAAGAGATTCCGGTCTTCGGCGTTTTGTCCGACAGGGATAAAGATAAAACACGCGATATTTACCATTCCATCTTCAATCACTATCTTGAGGTGAAGGGAATTGAACTGCCCTACACGCGGAGAATCATTGAAATGCGTGCGGACGAAAAGGATCAGTTTTCACTGCTTACAGCTACGAGATTGCCTCCGGCTTACAAGCCTGTTGCCTCCAAAGTTGCGATTTTGCCGGACGGAAAGGCTAAATTGCCTTACGCGACCGGGGCGCTGGACGCGCCTGCGGCTACTCCGCCGTCCGACGCCGTGACGATCATGCCGGGCGATTCGATTCAGGCAGCTATCGACAACAATCCCGGCAAATGGATTGTGCTTGCAAAAGGCGTGCACATCCTTAAAAAATCGCTCATGTTGAATAGCGGAACTACGCTTGCAGGAAAGGGCAAGGAATCTATCCTTTTCCTCAGCCCGGAATTGAGTACGGCTGCGATAGTCAATACTACGGTCGACATGCACGACGTCACCGTTCGCGACCTCCTGATTGAAGGCGCTACGAGCGTCAAAACGAACAACGACCCCAACCACGACCGCCGGACACGTTCCTATATGAGCGCACCAAGCCGCGAGGGTATTTTGTTTGCCGCCGACAGGCAGGGTCAGATGCGGAATATACGTTTCGAAAACCTGACGGTGCAGAACTGTACCAAGAATGGCGTCGCGGTGAAAGGCGGCGGAGACGTAAAAGTGACGAACTGCGACTTCTCGGACAACGGTTCGAGTGTCGTTCCCGGCGCCGGTCTTCACCATAACCTGCTTTTGATTCACGCCCAAGATGTCGAAATCCGCAATAGCCGCTTCGATACTTCGCCTTTCGGCAGCGGTATTGACCTGAATTTCTGCCGCGACGTGACGATTGCCGGTAACGAGGCTGCCCGTAACGCGCTCTACGGTATTCACTGCTTCGAAAGCGAGAAGGTCGTCGAAACGGATAATCTCATTGAAGCGAATGATACGCAGTGATAACTATTGCATATATAAAGATATGCGTATCTTTGCAAAAACCCGAATTGGAGGGCTTACTGATTTCTGCAAGGAGGCTACTCGCAGCCGGGACTGAATATGCTCAACGGAGATTTCGAGCCTTATTATGTCGGAGGCTTATATCTGGGCTGACCGTTTCAACCGGAAACCGTCTCGGAAGTAAACCGCACTGTTCGTGATTTTTTTTTGGTTTTTGTTTTCAAAAGTCGAAAATAATTTATAACTTTGCAGTATTATGTGGACAAACTGGCAGAAAAAAGTAAGCCCTAACGCTACCATTCCCAAGCGGCTGCTGTGGGATATGGATATGACGAAGTTTGACTTTCAAAAGGGGAAAGGGATTGTTGCAGAGAGAGTTGTGGAACGTGGCGACGTGGAAGATTTTTATACTATGTTCAAAGTTTACGGTGGCGTGGACAATGTTCGTGAAATCTATAAAAACGACGTCGGACACCTTTCGCCCCGTGCATTGGCGTTTATTTGTCTGGCATTTAATCTGAAAAAGGAAGAAATGAAATGTTACATACGCAGACGGTCGCAGGCAGTACCCTGGAACTTTTAAAAACTTTGATGCGCGACGAATGGCTTTCGTCGTTCTATCTTGTTGGCGGGACAAACCTTGCACTCCATCTGGGGCATCGTACGAGCATTGATTTAGACCTATTTTCGGAAATATCATTCAATAGTGCGGACTTGGAAACATATCTGAAAACGAAATATCGGTTTCAGACGAAATTGTTATTGGAAAATACCGTACAGGGATACATCAACGACATAAAGGTTGATTTGCTTTCCTATCCATATCCCCTGATAGACGAACCTTTGACAGAACAGGACATTCGCATGTACGGCTTCGTTACTCAATATTTCTGTTGAACAGTTGGGCGAAGAAGCTGCGCATTATGAAAAGATTTATCCGGTAGCATCAAGGTGCGGCGTTTTTGCAAAAACCGACATTCAGAACCTGATAAGCCGCAATGCGACAGTTGCGGATATTGCTGCGTCCATGCTTTATGCAGTGGCTTTGCAGACCATCACAAGTCTCGCTCGAGGTTGCGACATCGCCGCTCCTATCCAGTGAATTTTTCCCTGCATTAGGCGCGGCGATGAGTAGTCCTCCGAATTATTTTCATTTGCCGGAAATAGCAGAGAAAATCAAAAATTGGAATAATATATTGAATAACAACAACCTAAAGCCGCTGTTTGAAGACAAGAGCGATTATGAACAATGGAAACAAAACCGAAATGTAAAACTGCTGTGTTTTAAACCTTTATCCGAACAAAATTCTGCTAATGAAAATCCGGAAGGCTTGTTTCTGGGAATTGATTCCGGATCGACGACTACAAAAATTGTACTTATTGATAACGAACAACGCATTGTATATCAAAACTACACAAGCAATGAAGGATTTACAGATAGTTGCAGGCTGCTTTGAAAAAGCGAAAGAAGTATATATGAAAGATTTTGTTGATGCTTTTAACAACCAATTATCTCATGGACAAATTAAATTTTTGATATTAAAATTGGAAACTGACAAATTGCCCACAAAAATCAAGGCGCAAAAATACACAGATTATGTTTTGAATAATGAGATAATTAATATTCAGCACAATATTTATACACAATTCATTGAAATATTATCAAAATAACAACTTTTCAATTCCACATAGAACCCCATCCTCCTGTTTTTTTCATCTGACCCGTCCTTGTCGACTAAGTGAGCGAAGCGAACGCATGGAAGACATCCCCTGCTTCCCCGAATGTTTACAATTTTCCTCTTCCCTTAAAACTGAAAATAAACACACCCCTTTTGCAGCCCTTTCACCCATTGCGCCTGAGAGGAAGGACCGATTAAATCCGTTGCATTAACCTTGTTCCGTACTGCCGGAATCACCTTTAATACAGCTATTCCGCTTTCCGGCAAGGTATAAAGCAGTGCATCCCGTCCGTCGCGAGGCGTGAAAATACCCAAACAGGTGTCTTCTGTTCCGTTACCCAGAAAAATTGAACCTTCCGTCGTTTTCAGGGAAACCCATTTCCAACCGGCAAAATAACCTTTAAATTCCGGATAGGTGAACGATTCTCCCGGAATAGGGTCGTTGTATTCGTTTTCCCATATTCCGAAATTGGTTCCATGCATTCGATTTTGCCATACCCGATAAGGACCCTCACCTAACCAGCGTTTGGATAAAATCTGATTTTCAGGGTAATCAAATTTAATTCCCATCAGTTCTACGGCGCCGTTATACCGGTATTCATAATCCAAACGGATGTCGCCGTCGGCAGGAATCACCCATTTGGTTTGCGTCATATCCCCAAAATAAGAAGCTTCGACCACAATACTGTCGTTCAGCGCCTGATGCCTGAAGCCGGTCAGTTTGTCATTGCCTGCAATATTCTCATAAATCCGTTCTTTACTGCGTGCTTCCTTATCATCATGATTATAGTATACATCTTTCGAGCGGTCACCCCGGCGGGCAGCGATAAAGCGCGGCCCATTCCCGAAAGAAACAGTCTGATTGCGCTTTTTCACAGACGCCAATAGTCCTGTTTTTTTATCGAATACTAACGAAACTTCGCCTTTTTTTACGATAAGTTGCATTTCGTTTTCTTCCACGGAAAGTGAAGTTTTATTTCCCGACAGAGAAAAGAATTCCACCGGTTTTTTCCATTCCCAATCCCATGTCCACAGCTGTTCACCGGAAGTACCATAAGCCGTAAGGTAAAGTGCATCCGCTTTCTGCCAATCCGGAAGCAGCTTCAGTTTCAGGCTGCCGGAAGCATGAGGAGCAAGGTCAATTCCTTGAATTGTTCCGGATTTTACTACTTTTTCCTGTTGATTGGCAAATGATTTGAGCGACCATTCAAAGCGGCAGTTTTTCAGGTTGGTGAAATCGTAACGGTTTTCTACGGTGAAAGTTCCGTCGAAATCATCCGGCAAAGTCGTATTCATGATTTGAACAGGCGACCAAATTTGTTTGACGGTATAAAAACTGCCCTCTTTTTCATGGTGAGGGCCAACGATTCCATCTGCTCCATAGTTACCCACATTATCGACTTTTCCGTTCAGGTCGGTACGAACAACGCCTTCATCAGCCAATACCCAGAGGAACCCACCGATACAACGCGGATGACTGCGCATCATTTCCCAATAATCCCATAATCCGGCGCCATGACCGCCGTCATACAATCCGTGAAGAATCTCAGTCGGCATATAAATCTCCGGCTGGCGCATATATTCCATACTTTCCCCATAAGAACGATAATGCATAGTCTCAAATCCGCCGAAATTCTTTTGCGGATGGAGTACCGGTCGTTTTTGTGGGTCAAGCAGTTCAAATTCCTTGTCCAAATCAAAGTTATGACCGCCTTCGTTACCGTTCGACCACCAGACAACCGAAGGATGATTTAAATCCCTGACAAGCATTTCGTGAACCAATTTCTTCCCTACATTGCTATCGTATTTGCCATGCCAGCCTCCTAACTCATCCATCACATACAAGCCCAATTCATCGCAGGCATCCAAGAAATCAGGGTCGGGAGGGTAATGCGACAGCCGGACAGCATTCATGTTCATTTCTTTCATGAGTTTCACATCATCGTAATTCGCTTGTTTATTCAATGTTCTGCCGGTTTCCGGACGGAAACTGTGACGGTTCACACCCCGGATATTCACTCTCTGTCCGTTGATATACAAACCGTCGCCGAAACGCACTTCAATCGTCCGGAATCCGAAACGTTCTTTCACGGTATGTATTGTTTTATCTCCGTCATGCAGGCTGAAAGTTACGTAATACAAGTCAGGTGTTTCCGGAGTCCATGTTTTTATATTTTCTAATTTACTTTGAATAACAACTTTGTCAGAGCCGTTTGCTACCGGAATTTCCGATTCTTTGCCTATGGATTTTCCGGAAGCGTCCGTAAATCCGACCCGCACTTTGGATCGACTATCCAAGGCTGTTCCCAAAAAAACATCCGCCCGAAAAGAGCCGTCTGCATTCGCATCAATAGCTGTCCGGTCGATGAACCGGGACGGAAGCGCTTCGATAAATACCGGACGGAAAATACCGCCGAAATTCCAATAATCCGCTCGTCTTTCGGCCAGGTTTACACTCGGATTGGCCGATTCTTTGCTGACTGTAACTTCTAAAATATTTTCTTTCTCTCCAAAGAAAACACGGTCTGTGATATCGCTTTTGAAACGATAAAATGCACCCTGATGCAGTTTGACGCAGGTTCGCCCGTTAATGATGACTTCACAATCGGTCATTACACCATCGAAAACGATGCGTATTATCCGACCCTCCCATGCTTGTGGAAGTTTGAATCCGTATTTGTATTTACCCTGTTCGCGAGCGATGCCCGGAGGATTGGCTTTACCGTAAAAAGGCATTCCGTACTGGTAAGTGCCAAAACCTTGTAATTCCCAGCAGGAAGGCACTTTGATTGTTGTCCATACCCCGCTGTTTCGCCCTTCGGTACAGAAGAATTCCCAATTTACCGCATCATCGAATCCTTTACCGGAAAGGTATTGGATTTCTGTTGTTTGTGAAAATAATTGTTGCGAAAAAATCAACGCAAACAATGTAATATAAATCTGTTTCATGATAATGGATGTATGATAAAATTCAGATAATAAGTTTTTTTCTCTATGGCATATTTTTTCAGCACGCCCGGTCCGCAACTGCTGTTGCCCAGACCCAGCATAATCGCATCCAAAGAGAGGATGATTTCTTCCCTCGGATGAAGTTGATAGGCATGTGTTGCCACATTCAAATCCGCCGCCGTGAAATGAAGCGCCGAACCCGACATTTGGCCGGAAAGACAAGTGAATGACAAGCCTTTTCCCTTTTTATCGCAGAGTTTCAACCAGCGGATACCTTCTTTGTTCCCTGTTTCCTGCGGATGTGGATAAGGAACATACTGCGCTGCAACGGTACTCTCATAAATATCTACCGGACAACTCGTTTTCCGGTCGCTGTAATTTTCATAAGGGCCGTGACCATACCATTGCATTTGCTCCATATCACCCGAAAGCGCCATCACCACACCCAATCGAGGCAATTCCGGTAATACCCCTTGGGGCGTAAACCGGTTTTCAATTCCGATATTTCCGCTTCCATCAATTGTATAGATACATTCGTGGATGATTTTTCCATATTTAGCCCGGTTTTCGGAAACCGTTTTTATTTTTAATACAGAAGCTGTTTCTTCAATAATTTCAGTCGAAACGATAATTCTTTCCAAACTATCCAATCCGTTTTCTTTCCAATCTTTAGCCAACCAGTTCCCAAAACCTTTATCATTATCGGTCGGTGCCCGGAAACCTTGAAAGACAGGACACGAAACCAAGCGTTCTTTGCCGACGTATTGCAGAGAAGTAATGCTTCCTTTTCCGTGTACATACACGGCTGAGAAATTTTTACCTGTCAGGCGAATTTGGTCTTGGCTTTTTATTACTTGTTTAAATGCAGGCGGTGGATTTTGAACGGCCGGCCGGTAATTTCCGAAATTCATTTTCAATTGTTCAAAAGCGATTTCATGCCCTTTGTCCGCCCAGCCTTGATTTTCTTTCAACCGAAAACTTATCCGCAGCCAATAATCGGCATTTGGGTCAAGCGCAAATTTGTTCAGGAAAATGTTTATTTCTTTTTGTTCTCCGGCCGGAATATCCAAGCCGGAAATCGAGCCTTGTTGCAAGATTTTCCCGTTGCAGATGAAAGTCCAGCGGGTATCATATTCATTTAGATTTAGAAAATGATGCCGGTTTGTAATCAAGACGGTCGTTTGATGAGCATCAAGACTGACCGGCACAACATCGACCGGTTGATACACTTTTTTCACCTCGTAATATTTCGGTGTGGTCGTCCGGTCTGCAAATACGATTCCATTGAAACAGAATGCTTTCAGGTTTGGTTTATCGCCAAAGTCGCCGCCATAAGCCAGATAGCGAACGCCCGCTTTCGTTGTTTTGTACAAACCCTGGTCGACCCAATCCCAGATAAAACCGCCTAGCATCCGTTTATTGGCATACATCTCGTCCCAGTATTCCTTGAGATTTCCCAAGGCATTACCCATGGCGTGTGCATATTCGGAAGTGAGTACAGGACGCTTGTCTGCAGGATTTTCAGCGATGCTCAGCAAGCGTTCCCAGCGCAGATTTTCCGCTCTCTCCCTGTCTGCTCCCTCCGGGATATTCGGATTGAGATATTCGTCTTGTGTACGGGGGTAAAACCGGCTGATTACATCTACGCTTGCCGGGTCGGAAGGAGAGCTTTGAGCGCCTTCGTAATGAATGAATCTCGTAGGGTCAAAGGCTTTTATCCAAGCAGATACAGCGGCGAAATTAGGGCCGTAGCCGGATTCGTTTCCCATCGACCAGGCAATAATGGAAGGATGGTTCTTATCCCTTTCCACCATCCGCACAGCACGGTCCATAAAGGCTGCATGCCATGCCGGTTCGCTTGCTAATTTACCCCTGAGTCCATGCTCTTCAATGTCGGCTTCGTCCATGACGTAAAGTCCATATTGGTCGCACAAATCATACCACTGCGTATTATTCGGATAATGAGA
This sequence comes from Dysgonamonadaceae bacterium, assembly GCA_031289145.1. GTDB lineage: Bacteria > Bacteroidota > Bacteroidia > Bacteroidales > Azobacteroidaceae > Azobacteroides. The sequence continues at coordinate 9,329 of JAITQA010000147.1, forward strand.
AGTCCGTACCGCATTGATATTTGCTTGTTTCATCAGGATAATGTCCTGTTTCATGCGTTCGTAGCCAATAGTACGACCGGTGGCCGGGTCATGTTCGTGGCGGTTTACCCCTCTCAATCTCACCGGTTTGCCGTTAATCAACAATTGGCCGTCCTTTATTTCGACACTGCGGAATCCCAATTTGCAAGCGACGGATTCTACAATTTCCTTTTTGTCATTCCTTAGATTCAGCACCAAAGTGTAGAGATTCGGCGTTTCAGCCGTCCACTTTTCCGGATTCCGAATAAGCGTATCCATCCAGGCAAATTTAGGTAATCCGCGTTGCGGCGTCCTATCGTTCAACACATTGGATTTATAAGTCGCATTCAACACAGGAAAGGCGTCCTGTGTCAGTACATTTTCGAAAAGCGGCTTGTTTTCCGCAGTATACAATTGCGCTTCTATGTTCCAACCTTCCGCTTTATTTCCATGGTATGATTTTAGTTCAGGTTGAATCTGTAACCGGGCGTCCGTATAATTATTTTCCAAGACCGTTCTTATTGCAAAATCGACAATTCGCACATCAGCAGTGGCATACAGATAAACCTCCCGGTGAATACCGCTTGTCCGCCACATATCTTGGTCTTCTAAGTAACTTCCGTCACACCAACGATATACTTCTACCGCCATTTGATTTTTCCCCTTTTGAATATAAGGCGTGATATCAAATTCGGCAGGTTCCATACTCCCCTGGCTGTAACCGGTTTTTTTCCCGTTAATCCACAGATAAAAAGCGCTTTGTACGCCGGAAAAATGAATAAACACCCTGCGATTCCGCCAATTTTCCGGCAAATCGAACGAATAGCGATAAGAACCGACCGGATTACGCTCTTTGAAAGCTGTGTAATCTATCGACGGCTCGCCCGTTACGCGAGGTGGGTCAATCCGGAAAGGATAACCTGCACTCACGTAAATGGGAGTTCCATATCCGTACATTTCCCAATTCCCCGGAACAGGAATGTTTTTCCATTGACTGTCATCGTAAGCGATACGGTAAAAATCTTCCGGACGGCTGCCCGGGTCGGACGACCAATGGAATTTCCAGTTGCCGTTCAACGACAGATACCAAGGTGAATTTTCCCGAATACCGCTCAGCGCCTGCTCCGTACCGGCAAAAGGGATAAATTCGGAACGAGCGGCTTCCCTGTTGATTTCCAATACGGACAAGTTTTCCCAATCGGGTTTGTCGTACTGGGCGTAACCGGAAAAAACCGTCAGGCACAGAAAAATTGTGGTTATGTATTTTATGGGATTCATTGCATTTCCATTGTATTGAATTTTAAATCATTCTTATTTTCCGTTTCAATAATCACCTCGTACCGGCCTGCATTGATGAATGCACCCGTCGTAGTATTGATGATACGCCATTTTCCGGGAGTGGGTGGGAATTGAATCGCATCTTTCCGCATCACGCGACCATCCGATGATATGACTTGTATTTGGGCGATTACAGGAGTTTTACCGGTATTCATATAGCTGAACCGGAGTGCATATACACCGGCTAATCCCGGAGATATGGTCCATGTAATACGATTTTCCTTTACAATAGCATCCGCCATTTTATAGCTTACAGCCGGACGCAAATCGGGTTCTTCCGGCCACCGGATTCGGGGAAGCGCTACCACAGGTTCGCTTTCTTTCAGCACAAACAGTTCGTTTTTCCGACAAGCCTGTTTGACAAAACCTGTATCTTTCCGAAAATACACATCAGCATCGCTGTTCAGTGTAAACCGGATTTCTCCTGCTCCGGGGAGAGGCGCTATCCATTCGGCGCCATACAAGGCAGGCGGAAGTGTTGAAAATGTTTCACCGGTATCCAACCAATATTGCTGAATGCCTCCTTTTACATTTGCGATTAAAGTCGGAGAAGGTGACGCTGCCGTTATCGACTTGTTTTCGGAAGCTATGGCAATAGCGGAAATAAGCGCCTGTCCGGCAGCAATATTCGGAAAATGAATTTCCACTACCCCATTCCGGGAATGAGCTTTCACCGTTTTTTTCAGCACGCTGTCGTGGCCTGCTTCTTTCCATATATCCAAATCTTTCAGTACAACATCGCCGGAAACAGCCACATCGAACACGCGAAAACCTTCGCAGTCCATGTTCCGGTCTGTTCCCCACCAAGGCTCAATAAAATAAAGTTCTGCCAGATATTCCCCGTCGGGTAAAGGAAAGCTGAATTTCAGTTTATCTCTGCCATAGCGGAATGTCTGGAGAAGTTTCCAATCGCGGGTTCCGGCAACAGGGTCTTTCGTTCGCCGTTGTGAAGCTAAAAAATCAGGCAGATTACCAAAGGCGTCCGTCCACGAAAGCGAACCGTAATAATTACCGTTCTGCTTGTGAACATCAGCAGACCAAAGGTTTCCGTTTTTGTCGGTATACGCTCCTCCCCCACAGTTGATACGGTAAATATAGTTGTAATTTTTCTGTGGGTCAAACGGATTGGCCACCTCTTCATAGAAACGATTGAAAGCAGGCGCTTGCGGGAGTTTGTCCAGCACAATATAATCTTCTGCAACGGCTTTTCCGTCGAGATATCCGACGGCATAAAGCACATTGTAACGAATATCAGCATTGTCCCATTGAAAATGCGTGCCGATTCCGTTGCGGGTGCGTTTGCCCAGAGAAAGGGATTTAACATCGTTGAACAGTTCCACCTCATCGCAGTTGGAATAAACGACAATGCCGTCTTTTTTTCCGGGTTCCATCCATCGGTTGTGCCATGTATGGGAAACCAAATACACCATAGGCATTTCTTTTGCCGCAATATAATTAGCTCTGTACATATAATAGACATCCAAAGGTTCTTCCCAGGACGTGAGTAATCCCTTGTAATTGAAAGGCCCGATGCGGTCTATGTCCCGAAAACCTTCTTCATTCTGCATTCTTCCCGGATTGTCATGAGAAGTATAAATCCATTGAAACTGTCCGCAAACGCTGTCGCGGGCTTGTTCGGCCAAACGGATTTTCATCTCTAACAGACTGCATATCCGGTCTTCGCTCAAAGGGCTTCCGACTTCGAAAGGAAAAGCTGCTTCGGTGTGCAAATCAATGCTTCGCCAAGCGCCGTATTCGCCGTTGAGCAATTGCTCCGGTGTGCTTAACTCGCTTGCATAAGCAGTCGGATTACCGCCATAAGTCCCTGACCAGTTCTGGACAACATTCCAATCGGTTCCGCTACCGCCGTTACAGGTCGTAACCAAGCGTTGAGACGGGGACGTCGGGTCCATTTCCCGGATGATTTCCCTACATTCCATCGCGAAATCTTCGGGCAGGACGCTTTCGTTTTGTAAGCCCCACAAAACAACCGAAGGGCATGAACGGCGTTCTTTGACCCATTCCCGCAGGTTATTTTTAAAATTTATGCGAAATTCCGGGGTATCGTACCAGATATGTGCCGAAAATTGCGTCCAGAAAAGGATGCCCGATTTATCCCATTGTTGTTGATAAAGCAAATTATGCGGCTGGTGCGCATCGCGGAAAGCATTGAATCCTGCGGCTTTTAGCTGGTTTACACGCGACAGGATTTGCGCTTCGCCAAAGGCATGACTTTGCCCCAGTAAATGCTCGTATTCGCAAACACCATTGATAAAGACCGGCTTGCCATTGAGGCAAAAACGCTTGTCGCCGTCGTTCCGGTATTTGGGCCAGGAAATCCAGCGAAAACCGTAAGGCGTCGTTTCCTCATCAATGACCTGGTTGTTTTCTTTTATCATGGTGATTACTTTATATAAATACGGATTTTCAGTATCCCACAATTGTGGATTGACAATGGGTTTACTTTGTTGTGTAAGCGTCATCACCTCATTGGGTTTCAAGGCAATGTTATTCGTAATACGGTCTATCTGAGCGCCATTTTTATTGACTAATTTCTGGATGACTTCAAGCCGCCGTTCGTTGGAACTGTAATTTTTGATTTCCGTATTTACATTCAGCGTAAATGTCGTATCATTCTCCGAAAACTCTGGTTCGGGATTCCATGCATGTATGCCAAACGGTTCTATTCGCACATCATTCGAAACAACTAATGTTACCGGACGAAAAATCCCCATCGGTTGCGAACCTTCGGAAAAGCCCCATTCGGAAGAACAACCGCCGCACACCCAAGGTAAATCGGCTATCAACGGCGGATGTCCGGCCTCAACGGCAATCACATTATCAGCGGCAAAATCGATTTTATCTGTAATATCAAGCGTGAAAGTCGTTCGTCCTCCTGCATGATAACCGGCTTTTTTCCCGTTCACATACACAGTAGCATACGAGCCTACGCCTTCAAAAAACAGGAAATAACGTTTACCTTTACCCTGATTCTCTATTTTTATTTTCTTTCTGTACCAAGCTGTTCCGTGACGATTGCCGTGTTTCAGCCGACGAGCGCCTTCGTATTTATCCCAATTGTGCGGAATTTTCACCGTTTCCCATTGTGCATCATTGTACGAAACCGTTTCAAATCCGACGTTTGCTTTTTCATCCCCATCTCCGGCAATGGTTTTCCATTCATCGTTCAGGGATATTTCCCGGCGGAAAGTCTCTTTATCCGGTTTTGGAAAACGAACCAAACTTTTTCCCAAGTCTTCGGAAACGGCAAGCGCGATTCCTCGCTGGTCGTCTTCATTGACAGCGCAATAGAAATGGTAAACGATTCCATTCCATTTGACTGCATACGATTTATGGGCAAACAGGTTATCGTATTTTTCACTCGGCATGATAAGGTCTTTGCCCGTCCAGTCCGTCCAGTGAACCAAATCGTATGAACAAGCGAAAGTATTGAATGCCTTGTACGGACGATTCTTCCAGAATGCGCCGAAATAAAACATGACATACACATCTCCTATTTGCTGTATGACGCCGTCGCCGGTAATTCCTTCTTCGTGGTTGACTACCGGATTGCCTTTGTAGCGTTTCCAGTGCAGCATGTCATCCGAAAGGGCGATGCCGATGCGTTCGGCTTTTACTTTATTGGCGGGATTAATGCCTCCTGCATTGTAATACAGGACAAACGGATAACCCAAAGTCTTTTTTTTATCCCAAATCACAGAAGATTTGTATTGCGTGATATTTTCCCACCACCCTTTGTTTTTATCCAAGGGTGAGAGAATAGGCTTATCGGAAGTTTTCCATTCATGGGCTTTCGTGATATCGTTTTCCGTATAGGCAATTCCTTCTTCGAGCCGTCCCTGTTCATATCCGCGTGTTGCTCCGCCGAAATAAGACATCCAGTACTTGCCGTCAAATTGCCGGGGTTCATAACTTCCACCCCATTCATGGTCAATCAGCGCCATATATCCGGCACGCTGGTTTTCATCCCAACGACCACTACCTGCTTCCGGAAAAGGAAGCATCCGGCCTAAGGTGTTCCAATGGAGCAAATCTTCGCTTTCTGCCAGCCATGTTTCATAACCTCTTCCGTCTTTGCCTCCTTTCCCGTCATATACCAGATACGACATATACCATTTCCCGTTTTTGCGAAAAACAGTAGGACAATCCATCTTGTGCCGGTTATCGGATGGCGTCAACACCAAGCCGTATTTATAAGGCGTCTTTATTTCCTCATAAATCCGTTGCATAAGCGTGTCTGAAACCGATTTCCGGGCAAACGGAAACAACGGAAAAGAGAGGAAGCAAAGCCATATCAGCATTATTTTTTTCATAATACTCAATAAAATAACCAATCCGCTTTAGCTGAAACATCCGAAACGCCGATGCTTGCATTACGCGGTACGATTGTTTGTTCCGCATCAATGAAACCCAGTACAATCAATGCGCCTTTTCCGAGATTCAGCGTGTTTTTTCCTGCCGGAAAAGTATAACTATGGATATTGACGGACGCACGACCCTGAACTTCCAAGGCATTGGCGATTTTCACATCGCCCTGTCCGTATTGATTGGCATTCGCATCGGTTTCCAGTGTCGGCGCTTTGGCAAATTCTCTTCGTTCCGAATTCAGGTAACCGACCAAAACGCTCACCGGTCGACTATTTTCGAAAGTGATTACCGTACCGTCTTTCACTTGATTGTCCATAACCGAACGAAGGGGCTTTAAGGCTTTCAGTTCTTCTGCAAAATCACCGAAAACAAATTCTTTATCGGCAAAAACTTTTTCGCCTTTTTTCAGCGGATAAGACTTTATGCTTTTGTCTGCTAATTTCACATCCACAACTTGTAGGACAGTCGGCGTTTGGGCGCCGGAATTTCCGAACTGTTTCAGAAAATCCAGATTTTTTTTGAAGTGCATCAGTTCTTCTTCGTATTGAGGCAAAAGTTCTTCCCATGTCTTGTTTTTCCCATCATCGCCGCCAACGGGAATACGCCGCTGGCCTGTCTGCATACTATTGGCATACAAATAGGTATCGCCGGTTAGTCTTACCAGTCCGCGATAATAATCCAGACTTTTTTCCAAATGGGGAACAGCTGCTTCCAATAGCGTGATATCATCGGAATAAGCGTACTGTAAAACCAAGGCGGCAGCTTTGACCTTTTCGGCAAAGCAAGCGGCAAATGCCTGATAGCAATACATATCATTCTTCAAGCGATTGAACTCTTCTGTGTTTTTCGTCACTTTCGGCGCTACTTTTTCGATGGCTTCGACAGCTGCATTCCCATGCGCTACGGCTTCAGCTATCAACTGTGGCGGAATTTCGCCGGTATGCGCTTCCTTATTCCATTCTTTTTTGATATATTCGGCCAACACTTCTCCTTCCGGTCCGCATGAAGAATGAAAACCTTGATACACCCTCCATTTGGACGGATTCACCAATTGGCTCATAAACATACCCAACAAAAAAGTTTGCCGGTTTCCTTCCGTAATTCCAAATTTCCGCAACAGTTTAGGCGATATTTCACCGGCCTGTTCATACGCTTCGAGAATGTTCCGGCCTTGTTTGCCGCAACCATATAAATCACCTAATTTCTCCGACCAGTAGTTGATTTCTTCGTTTCGGTCTCGGTTGGCATTCCAGGCATAACGCGCCCAAGCTTCATACCAAATCCAATCGCGTTCCATTTCTTTCAATCTCGGTTCGGACTTATCCGCCGTATATGGCCAATCCCAGTAAGAAGCCTGCGGATACAAGTGTAAAGCATTGGCTCCATGTATATTGTGCATCGCTTGCACACTTTTCTGAATAAAATCGGGTGAACCATAACGGAATGGTTCCAGATTGGCTAAGATATGTACGTTAGAGATATGAATGGAACCCAGCGCACTCAAATCCTTGTGAATTTGTCCCCAAGGACCGCCCGGTTGATAAGTGGCCAGAGACTCACCATTGTATTTGTGCATGGTATATAAATTCTTGTAAACAGGCAATGCTGCATCCATCACCATTTTACAGTTGGTGTCGTGGGCGCGTAAAACTATTGGCGGCTCTTCGGTCGCTCCCAAAGCGCTCAAACCGTCTTTTACACCGGGAATGACGGTTTCCGTAAACCATTTCACATCATCCTCATAGGTATTGATGGCTTCACCCAGACAGACCAAAAGCCCGACATTCGGGTATTTTTCGATGAATGCGGCAATGGATTTACGTGTATAATCCGAAATAAGCGGGTCAATCGGGCGGGAGCGGTCTTGTGTTCTGATTCCGTGATGCTCCGCAAACGGTTTGGATACGATAATATTGTAAAACATCTGAATGACCCAAATACCCCGTTTCTTGGCCTCCTCGGTCAGAAAACCGAACATTTCTTCATTCTTTTTGAAAGTTTCATCATCCACTTCCACAGCATAAGGATAATCGTCCAACTTTACCAAAGAGGCAAACGGATGTCCGTTCCACAGATAAAGGGAGTTCATCTTGTTTGCAACCAACATGTCCAAGTATTCAATCCACAATTCTTTGTCGTAAAACCACGGAAATGTTTCAGGCGTGTACGGATACTCATAGACCCTTCTTCCGGGCAGATAAACCGGTTTCTGCACACCGATACAAGTTCCGCGAAGTACCATTTCCGGATGGTCGGAATAATTCAATCCAAGCGGCAAGTGGTGGTCTGTTTCAATCTTTTTGATTAAATCAATGCATCCATACAGGGCGCCGGAAGCGTCATTCCCTTTTATCCGAATCGTATTTCCTTCCGAAATAAGCGTATAGCCTTCCTTTGGCAAGGCCTGAGATGCATCCTGTTCGACAAGAATATGTAGTTTCTTTTTATCAGGAGAGATAGCGCCGGTTATTATCACGTTGTAACCCTCCTTTTCCAAGGCAGTTTTTAATTTTTCCGTCCCGAAAGTGATTTCAGGCGAAACATTGTCCCCTGTAACTAAAGTTACTTCTTTTTCCGCACAAGAAAACAAGGAAAAAGATAAAAAACTCAATAGAATCAAGTATTGTTTCATTGGAATTTAGATTTAATTATGTATTTTTTATTCTGTTCAATTTTCAATTTGTATTCATTTTCAGCTGTTTGCTCTATCGTTCCGATATTCGTTTGGGGTCGTGAGGCTGTTTTGAAATAGAGATAACCCTCCCCTTCCGAAGCGGATACTTTAATTTGTTTTTTGTCCATATACACATTTATCTTACCTTCAGGCGTCGGAACGGAACCTTCCATCCATTGTAAGTCTCCGAGTGATGGTTTGATGCTAAATGTTTTATAGCCTGCCGTTTCCGGCTTTACGCCTAAGAAATATTTTCCAAACAGGTATATGGGACTGGCTCCCCATGCATGACAAAGGCTTTTTCCGAAAGGTCTGCCGTACATAGCCAGATGCTCGGTTCCCGTTTCATTGGGATTGTATTTTTCCCAAAAAGAAGTAGCCCCCAGCTGCAACATTCCGCCCCAATAGTCGCGAATTTCTTTCAGTACATGTTTGTGTTCGCCCAACAGGCACAACGCTTCCAATTCGTAAAACCGCATGTACGGGGTCGTTATCTTCAAGGCATCCGGATTCAGCAATACGCTTTGTTTGACGGCTTGTGTTTTAGCTTCATCCAAATAACCGAACAAAACGGCAAAAATATTTGTGTAAGGCGTTACTTGTTCGCTCATCACTCCTTTTTCCCGGTTATGTACGAAGGCTTTTTTCTCTTCCGACCAAAATGCCGGAATGAGTTTGGCATATAAATCGCCGACCAATTTTTCGTATTTCATCCGGTCTTCCGGACGATTGGCGATTCCGGCGCACAAAGCCATCGTTTCCAAGCTACGGTAAAATAACAATTGTTCGAAACTGACCTCTCCGGCTTTGCTCATTTTAAAATCCGCCCAATCAATAAATACCCAATCTCCGGCAAGACCTTCCATCATCCCATTGCTGTTTCTTCTCGACAAACAATATTCCATCAGGCTTTGCATGCGCGGATAAAAGCGTTCGATGAAGGTTGCATCCCCTGTATAGGCATAATAATCATAAATACTGATAAACCAATAAAAAGTATAGTCCATTATCGTATTGATATGACTGCTCACTGGGTCTTTTCCCCTGAGATTCAACAGTGTACGGCTCACAGATGGAGAATCGAAGAAAAGATAGTAGTTCATCAGATAACTTTGGCAGGCATCCCCACTCCACACCCAACGGTCGCGTTTGATACCGTCGATGAAAAACTCACGGGTGGTAAGGTGCAGGGTATAAGCCGAAACATCCCATATTTCATTCAGTAATTCATCGTTACAACGGAAATCACCTTTGTATTCCAAGGGCAAATATTCGTACAACGTGGATACGGAATCATACGACAATGGGTTATCTTCCACATATACATAGCGAAACGCTTTGGAAACGGGAACGACAAAATCTTTTTCCGGGAATTGGTCGAAACCGAAACTGTCCAATGTTTCGCAAGTTCCGGTAGACAAAGCCTCTTCTTCCGATTCTCCGTAATAAACATTCAAGTTGCCTTTTCCTTTCAGATGATGAAAGACCAAGTATCCGAAAGTTTCCCTGCCGAAGTCCAGCAAGTCCCCTTTTTGTTTTTTTACCGATTTTACGACCGACCGGGCTTGTACCGCCAAACCGAACCGGGACGGAGGCGTATCCGACGCATTAAAATTCCAGGAACCGACATTCAGATAAACCGTTCCGGAAGAGGTATCGGAAGCTTTCCCCGATTCATCTATCCATTCCTTGTCCTCAAAGGTTACCATCCATGAAGCATCGGATGCTATCGTTGTACCCGCTACAAATATAGCCGGAACATTCGCCTGATTAAACACCTTGATGTTCAGGCTGTGCTTACCGGCGGGAATCGTTATCTTATCGGGATTTCCCGTCAGCAATTTCCCATCTAATTTTACATTGTATTTTCCCTCGACGAATAGTGCAATCGTTTCACTTGCTTTCAAATCCAATTTTTTAGAAAATTCGACCAAGACATAATGGCTGTCCATTTTCCAGAAAGGAGGGAAAAAAGCGCCTCGTTCCGTTCTACGGTTTTGCATCTCATTGCCCAACCATATTTCAAAATCGCCGGGATAATAAATCCACGTCGCTTGTTGCGCAAACAAGTTTGTGCTAAATAAGAGCGCCAGAAAAATTATTTTTATCTTCATCATATTTTATGCAATTATTCAATTTATTACGCCATTCCTCCCCGCCCGATTTTTTATTTCTTCCGAGACCATCGGGCCATTGTTTTCCCAGGTATTACCCGGTCCGTTTGCATTTTTCAAGAATTTTTCTTCGGGGCACCAGTTGTCTTTAATTGTGATAAAGGAGCTTCCTTCATCGGTATAGAGATAAAACCAGTGATTGGGGTCATGGGCGTAAGACGGTTTATAAATCCGTTCCACCCTGTTTTCCGTAATTTCCGATTTACTTTGTGCAGACAAGGTATAAATACCGGCTACATCGTAATTATGCTTTGCATAGCCGTGAACATAATTGGCATGTATCCGATTGTTTCGCATACAATTAACGGTTTTCGTCCATCCCCAGCCCAAGCTGATGCCGGAGTAGGAAACCTCACAAATTTCGTTGTGTTCGATATTGATATCCTGCACAAATCCGGCGGCAATTCCGAGGCATCCCCAGTCTTCATTGGCCACATCCGTAATATAATTATTTACAAAATGTTGCCCGGTGCAGATTTCCCTTTCATCGGAAGGGTCGTAAGGCAAATGCGTTTCCATGCCTGTATCCGAAAATTTACCGGTTTGTATGCCGTTACCTGCAATATCGCTGAAAGTACATCTTTCAACGCAGTCATTATTTGTTCCATAAACGAAGTCCAATCCGCAAGCGCCCAAGTGTTCGAACCTGCAATTTTCGAAGCGGGTAAAAGAGGCGGCGCTCACCGTGACGGCAGCCGACGGCCGACCTATCCATGCCTGATTTTCAATCCCTTTGCTTAAATTTCCAGGCACTCCCGGCGGACGCAGTTTGTAAGCGTCCAACAGGTACATTCCTGCTTGCAAGGGCACAAGCCCTTTCTCCGACGGGCGCGTCCAGTTTGCATGACGGAAATGAATGCCTTTGATTTGAATCTGTTTTACCGGCCTGTCAATCGTTCCTGTAATTTCGAGCAAGGTTTCCAAAGCTGGGACAAATGTTTCAGCCGTATTCATATTTTCCCCGGGTAAAGGAATGTAGTAAATTTTTCGTTTGTGTTTATCAAAAAACCACTCACCCGGTTCGTCTAACAATTCCAGCGCATTGGTCAGATAAAAAGCCGATTTGAAGCCTTCTTTCATCATGGGCTGCGGCCAGGGATGTTCAAACTGGACGCGCGATTCCGGATGATGAAACCGTATTCCGGCCGAGTCGCCCTGTATGGTAATGGATTGAATTCTCAAAACAGCTATTTCCCACATTTGATGAATAATCAGTTCCGCATCTTTTGCATGCATAATTTTTGCAACAGAAGCAGACGGCACCCATAAAATCCGGTTTTCTTTATCGTTGAACCGGATTCTGTCCATTTGGTCAAAATCGGCAACGTTACGCGCCCGCACCGCCTTTTTCCCATTTACCCAAAATTGTCTGAATAGAAATGAGTTGCCGTTGAATTCCGGGACTTGCGCCGTCCAATACCGGCCTTCTTTTTTCCATTCGCCTATTTTTACGCCGCCGCTCAAAACGGGCGTTTCACCGGGAGCCGCTTCAATGATGGTCGGAGCGGTCTCTGTCCCTGAATCTTCCGGACGGATAAAAACCGGCTCATAAAGCGGATAAATACCGCCTTTCAGCACGATGCGCACCGGTTCGTTTGCCGTTGTCTTATGCAATCTGCGTAATTCACGCGCCTCCCTTAAAGCCTCATGCAGACTTTTGGTTTCAGGCGAAATAACAATTTCCGCTGCCTTGGATAGATGAACAGGCAGCAGTAGCAAACCGATAAAAAACAGAATTAATGGTTTCATTGTATTAATTTTCGATAAGTACAGTTTTTATTTTTACAAATCTTACAGGCATACGCCTTTTTCTTGATATGCGTCCCGACGCCGATGATGCCGCTGACGGATTTTATGGGCAACATCAGGCAGGATTCCGTCAGGGAAACATCCACCGGAATATCGCGCATGTATCCGAATAAAGCCGCTTGCCCAATCAGCGGCCAGTTGCAATAGCCCGGACTATACCGGTTACTGATGTTCAGCCCTTCCTCTTTCATCTTCGCTTCGAGATGCGCCTGAATTGTATTCATTGCATTTTCAACGGTCAACGAACCGATGGCGTCCGCGACGAATGCTTCCAGGTAGTTTCCTTCTTTGTTATAACGTCCGGTCAATTCGGAAAACAGTTTTCCGGCCGTACAAGTGAAAAGCGCCAGGTAAGAAGCCCCTTTCATATATCCCCTGATTTGCGAGCCGGTATCCAATGACAGGTCTTCCGTGTTGTATAGCTTGTATCCTCCGGCAATACCGGGATTATCGTCCAACAACGGCAGAATTTCCCTGATAGCCTGATTCACCGGATGGTCTTCTTCGATTTCCGGCGCTTTCAGGAAAAGCTTGATTTCCGCTATGTCGGGACAAACCTCCCAAAAAGCAAAACGTTTGCTATACAACCGCTCAGACAACATATTCAACTTGTTATGCAACCAATGTATCCAACCATCTAACGCCTTCCTGAGGGTCTTTCGCGTATGCATCCGCTCCGATAGAACTGGCAAAATCGGATGAAAGCGGTGAACCTCCTACAATGATTTTAGTCGCCGGAGAAACTTGTCGTATCGCTTCCACCACCGGCTTCATATTGTTCATCGTTGTCGTCAGCAAAGCCGAAATACCGACAATGGCGCCCGGATATTGCAACACGGCTTCCGCAAATTTTTCCGTTTTTACATCGATACCTAAATCAATCACTTCCCAACCGGCGCCTTCTATCATCATGGCTACCAGGTTTTTGCCTATATCATGCAAATCACCGAAAACAGTGCCGATGATAAATGTCCCTTTCCGTTTTACTTCTCCGGCCTGAAAATAAGGTTTCAGATGCTGCATGGCAGCATTCATCGCCTTGGCGGAAATCAACATCTGCGGAACAAATATCTTGTGTTCCGAAAATTTCTGTCCGACTTTGTCCATGGCGGGAATCAAAGCGATATTCATAATATCGACCGGACTAACGCCTTGCTCCAAGGCCTCTTTCGTATATTCGTCCGCACCCGGCTGTCCTTTCATCTGGGGTGGAAACGGAGCTGCCAAATTCACTTTTCCTGATTCGACACAATCATGTAGTTTGTTTAATATTTCACTCATAATCAACTATTTAATTAAAAAAAACATATAATCCTATCATTATAATAATAAGTGTAATCCATACACTTAATACTTTTTTATTGAGTTTTACCGGTTTATATTCCAATGTGTAGCCGGATGCAAGTTTACCATTTTTCATCAAAGAAAAAATGAAGATAAAAATCGCCAGCGCGACAAAAATCATAAACGAGAGGTATAGAAAATGTAAATTACTGAAAATTAATCCGGTATAATACAAAATACCCATACCGATACTGAAAACCGTTCCCAAGGTAAGGGTCAGATGGATGGCTTTTTCCGCTGTTTTTTTCCAAAATACAGCGAATAGGAATGCGGCCGTCATCGGCGGAGCCAAAAAGCCCAATACCGATTGGAAAATATTGAAGAAACTCAAACCTTGTATCCAAGTGATGCTGATAGCCAGAAAAACGGACAAAACCGCACCCATCAAGACAACATACCTTCCAATGCGTTTGATTTTTTCGTTACTAATTTCACCACCGGCATTTTTCAGGTAAATATCCATCGTAAAGACGGTACTCAGGGAATTTAGCGCCGAAGCAATAGTGCTGATAAGCGCCGCAGACATAATCACCACAACCAAACCGATTAATCCGGGAGGAAAAACAGTTTTAACCAACTGCAGATAAGAATCGGTCGAATTGCTCAGATTGGGAATAAGCAGGAAGCATAGAATACCCGGAACAATGAACAAGGGTATGTCTATCACTTTCAGCCATGCACAGAAATTGGCGCCGAGTTGTCCTTGTTTCAAGTTCTTAGCGCCCAATACGGATTGCACCATGGATTGGTCTGTACACCAGAACCACACACCCATCACCGGATAGCCGAGCAAGATAGCCAGCCATGGAAAATCCGCATCGCTCAGGGGTTGGAACAAGTTCCAGTAAGTGACGGGAGTTTGTTCAATCACCGCAGATACCCCTCCGACTTTAACGATAGACATCACGGCCAATAAGACGGAAACACCAATCAGCAAAAGCATCTGGTAAACATTTGTGTATGCGATGGTTTTCAGTCCACCGGCCATCGTAAATGCCGCCGAAACAACCACCAAAAATACAATACAAGCCCACAGGGGATAATCTAAAATCTGCGCCATAAACACGCCTCCGGAAAACAGGGTAAGTCCCAGCCACGAAATCAAAATCGTGATGATGGAATACCAGGCAATGTATTTCCGGGTGATTTCACCGAAACGTTTGCCCATGAACTCCGGTAATGTCATCACATTGGCGCCCAGATAACGGGGTGCGAATACAAAGGCCAACAGGCAAATAAAAGGAAAAGCGTACCATGAAAAATTCCCCGCTACAATACCGCTTTCAAAGCCGCTGCTGGCATTGGCGATCAGCATCGAAGGCCCTACATTGGTTCCCCACATCGTCAATCCGATAGCAAACCAACCCAAGGATTTGTCGGCAAGGAAAAGATTGCCGGATTTGTTTTTTTGTCCATAACTTGCCCATACGGCAATCACGACCAACAGAACGATATATATGGCAATAACCGTTAAGTCCAAACCTGATAATTCAATTATATTTTTCATCTGTATCTATCTATAATTTTCAAGGCTTCGTCGATTTCTTTTTCCGATTTGAAATCAACCTGAATATTCAAACCCTGGTTTCCCACATTGTCCAAAAGTGGCTGTAATTCATCCAAAGTCACCCAATTAGCCATTACCGATTTCCCTTTCTGAAGAATTTTGCGGTATAAGTCATACCAGCAGGCATTCCCACCTTGGGGGCGGCCTTCTCCGGGCGTCCATTGCACGGCATTCAAATTTTCCAATTCTAAGACGGCATCCAAATGCCGTATGGCATCGACTCCATCCAGATGGTACAGGGTATAATCCAATCGTTTGCATTGTTCCTGCAGGAAAGGAAGAGAAAACGTCCTGAAATCGGCTTCCGAAATCATGATGGATATATCGCACTGCAATTTGGAAACTTTACCCGGCCCCCAAATCGAAAAATAGCAAAAAGCCATTTCGTCCTCTACCTTGATACTATCGTAAATCCTGTCGAAAACTTTGAAATAGAACTCATTAATCGCTTGTAGCTGTTGCAGGGTCATTTCGGGTTCCAACATCATGTCCATCATTACATTGTCGGAGCCTTTCAAACTCGCCAGAACATCCAAGCCTTCAACCAAATCCGGACATCCGACTAAATAATGGCCATTGGCTTTTTCTTTGCAGGCTTTCAATAAATCAAGATGCAACTGCCACCATTTATTGTCTTCATTCCAGATAATATTGCCGTCAAAATCCTTTTGGTCCCGTATCCAGATAGTATCTTCCCTGCCTTCCAGACCGGCACCCAGGATAGCAGCCAACGAACCCGGCCCCAATTGGGTATTGGCCACCGGCAGAATATCGGCTTTATAAGAATAGCGTGACATTTTGTAATGCAGGTAATCCGACCGCCATTCGGGATCGAACCAGAATTGGTCGATGTCTTTGGCCTGCGGAGGGGGCGGAATGGCAGCATGAGGTGCGCCGTCTTTCTCCGTATGCTCCCACATTGTCAGTACAATGCCCTTCTGATTCCACCAGTTCAGGTAGCGTTGCTTCGATTCATCGAAATTGGTTTTCCAGGTATCCATATTACAAATATTTCTTATATATCGTTTTACTTAAATCCATTTCATCGGTGCAAGCGACCGGTTCCGGATAGAGCGGAATGTTTGCACCGTATCTGACAAACACCGGCATCTCTTCCAATGGAACTGCCACATCCTTGAGCCATTGCTTGCCATCGAACTGTTCGCCGGAGAAAAAATGCACCCATTTACCCTCGGGTAAATATATATCCCGTATTCCTTCCGCATTCATTATCGGGGCAACCAGCATATTTTCTCCGAAATAATACTGGTCATCAATGTGCAGGCAGGTTTTATCTTCCGGATGATGCAGCCACAAAGCCCGCAACACCGGATAGCCGGTCCGGGTAGTTATTTCGCTTTGTTCCAATAGATACGGAATCAGTTGATAGCGCAATTGCCACCATCTCCTGATAATATCCGAAATAGCGGGGTAATGCCAAGGTTCCCGTTTGTGCGAACCGTGGTAACGAATATGGGACGAAAACACACCGAATTGCGTCCAACGCACATAAATCGTATCGTCAATAATGGAATTCATAAAATCGGGGACACTGTGAAATCCAGGCACATCGTGACTCCAGAAGCCGAAACCCGAAAGACCGAGATGCAATCCGCCTCTCAAAGAACCGGCCATTCCGTCCCAGGAAGAAGCCGAATCGCCGCCCCAATGCAAAGGATAGCGTTGGCAGCCTGCCCAAGCCGCACGCGCCCAGATAATTCCTTCGCCGGTGACATGCTTGGTAATTTCATAAGCCGCTTTCTGATAGAGCAGCGGATAAAGATTGTGCAATTTTTCCGGCTGCATCGCATGGTACGCTGTAGCCAAGTGGATGTCTTCGCCGAAGTCGGCTTTAATACAGGCAACCCCCATGTCCAAAAGCTTTTGCAATAAACTTTTGTACCATTCGACAGCTTTATCGTAGGTAAAATCAATCGTTCCGGCATAATCCTGTACACTGAAATTTGAGGCGCCCTGTATTTTTCGTTCGCTTTGACTGATATAATTATTTTCCGAGGCTTCCGGGTATTGCTCCGCTTCATAAGCAATATAGGGCAATTGCCAAAGGCTGACGCGGAAACCTTTGTCTTTCAGATTACTGATAAACTGTTCCGGATGAGGAAAACGGGTTTTATTGAATTTCCATTCACAAAGCCAATCCGTTTCAAACCAGCCGGTATCAAGGTGGATGACATCGCAGGGATAGTTATCTTTCCGCAAACGCTCGCATATTTCATTCACTTCATCGGCCGAAAAATAGGTCATACGGCTCATCCAGACGCCAAAACTCCACACAGGCGGCATAGACGGAAAACCTGTCAACTGCCTGTAAGTATACAGAATTTCTTCCGGCGTATTGCCGCCTATCAAGAAAAAATCAAGCAAGGGTTCCGCAACGAAAACCTGTGCCGAACGGGTAGAATGGTCGGCTAATGAGAATTTGGCAAAAGCAGTAGTGTGTAAAAACAAACCGTATCCTTCGCTCGAAAGGTAAAATGGTATATTCTTGTATGTCCGCCGGTTATTGACTCCTTGTCCGTCTTGGTTCCGCAATTGAACCGTTCTGCCGGACAAATCCATTTTGGCAAAGCGTTCGCCGGTTCCCATGAAACATTCACCGGCACGGGCATGAAAGGAACAGGTCGCCCGATGCGGTTGTCCGTTTTTTTCCACTATTGCCAAAGCGAAAGCATCATGCCTTGTCGGAGAAAACATATCATAGTCCGTCAGTTTAACCGCTTTCTTATCGCCGGGAAAAAAACGCAGGTCGACAGTATCTTCCGGGCCGGGTTGTAAATCGCTCCACCAATCCGTTTCCGGTGGACGGAAGTTGAATACGGCTTTGCACCTACCCTGTGCATCACGGATAAACCATTCTTCTTCCCTTTTTTCATAAGATAAAGGCGTATATTTCAAATTTTCAGCCAATTGAAGCATTTCCGAATCCCCGGCAATCTGTCCGTCAAAACCCAAGGATACACGTATTATTTTATCTCCATAAGCACGTATACGCAAATTGTAATCCTTGCGTGATACGGAATTATCGGGTACAATTTCATTGCTGTTCTTTTGCTTTTGAAAGGGCATATTTACCCATATATCCCCTCCTTGCTCTTTTATTTCCGTGGGTGTACAAGCTCTCCAAAGCTGGTCTTCCCCGTTGAGCGAAGGATTGAAATCCAGAAAATCAAATAATTGATAATTGGTTTGTACTGACATAATTATAATCCGTATTCTTCGGGTATGAATTTATTTTTATCCAACAAGGGAAGCATCATTTCGATAAATTCGCTTTCGCTGTCGGGAATAGTATCTAAGGCTTCGCGCAACAGAGGAAGATATGCGATTTCGTTGTCCGCTAATTTCATGTTGCCGTTTTGCAAAGCTTCTTCAATAATAGTAAGGGCTTCCAAGGCGCCATTTCGGGCATTAGCCACGTATGAATCGCCTTTTACCAATTCTTGGGAGAGCCGGATAACATTTTCGGGCGATAATATCAAGGCCTGCGGGTCGGTATAAACATCGGAAGCGACCAATAAATCCTGCAATATATGGGTAGGAACGCTTCCCGCCTTAAGGGCTTCGTTCATCAGGCGCACATCGTATTCCAACTGTTCCATATAAACTGTTGGCGCCATACCGGAAAGCAATTTGATGTTTTGTACCGATTCGTTGCTCCATAAATCCGCACAAGCCGAGGCAATATTGCCAACCGGACTAAAATGTGCACAAGCTGAAGTCTTACCTTCCATAGAGATGGGTGTACCGGTAATGGCTTTCAAAAACGGACCTTCGTATCCGCAATCCTTATCCGGCCCTATCGCACCTTCTTCAATTGCCACAATCGAGCGAACAACAGCTATTACCCTCACTAAGGCCGCAAAAACTTTCGGAATATATTGCTTCTCTGCAAGCACCATAGCTGTGTTCGAAAATCCGCAAGCCGTATCTCCGGCCGCTATTTTTCCATGACCGGCTGCCAAAGCGACAATTTTCCGCCATAAAAAACGCATATCACGCACGCCCAAGACAGCCAGCGCAAAAACAACCGTTTTTATATCGCACATCATCAATGCCTCATCCGAAATTTCTTTACCGCCTGTACTTTCGATAGACAGCAAGTCGCCGCCCGCCAGCATACCTTGCTCAAAAAGTTCCATCATGGGTTCCAAAAACTTAGAAGTGCGTTGCTTGGCCGGCCGTTCAAATTCTCTCAAATCGTTGGGTGTTAGCCGAATCTCGGAAATAAGTCCTTGTTTTTGGTAAAAATCCTCACAGATTCCATTCATGATTTTTACAATTTCAATGCCTATTTTCGGATTTTGAGTCATCTCAAGCAAAGTCTCAAATTCAAGAACCACGCCCTTTGTTTCCAATTCAAGGGCGCGGGTGAGCGCTCCCTCTACGATTTCCCGATAATGCCGGTAAACCTCCGGAAGTGTATTGTCGTTGATAGTCATAGTAGGCAGCGTAAAATTCAACTCTGTATAGACCTGTCCTCCGCCGATTACCAATCCTCGCCGCGTTTTTACCGGCTTGGGCGCTATCCCGAACAATAATTCTCCGGGATTATTAATGACAAGATTTTTGTACTTCATCTTTATTAAGTTTTTTAAGTTTATTTAGTTTATTCCCAAAAACGTTACCCAAGTTTCGCCGGGCATCGTTCCTTCAATCCCCTCCTGATATTTAGCCATAATGACATTCCATTCGTCCACACGCGGATTGTTTTCCGTAGTTTTCGGATTCAGTTCGTCTAAATTTTCCCCTTCGGGAATGCTGATAACCAGCATCAATTGACGACCGTTCCGGAAAACCAGCAACTGCTGAAAACCGGCATTGCAAAAACCGGTTGCCACTTCCGGCCATTTTTCCGCTTGCGTCCGGTGATATTCCATGTATGCTTGCTGCATCGTCTCATCTGCAACCAAGTTGGCCGTCATAATTGTATGACGCCAGCGTTCGGCCTGTGTCTTATCTTTGCAATTTTGCCGGTCGAAGACATAAAACGGTTTATCGTAAATCTTTACGGAAGCCTCCGGATATGCCGTTATAATTTGCTTTTCGATTTTCGGTAAATCTGGAAAAGTTCCGTAAATAACCCAATGACTTTCCCTTTGATAAACGGAAACCTGCAAATCCTGTGACCGGCCGATTTTCGCCAACAAGTCCGGCTTACTATTTTCAATTCCGGTAATTTCAACGATTGCCGGATATGTTTTTTCTACCGTGCACGTACACGACGCTATTAAACACATAGATACGATTGATATTAAAAATATTTTCTTCATATTTGAAATAAATTTTCAGGCCATTCATAACTGCCCGGTTTAATTGTTACATATAAATTTTCCTTATCGGGTATTTTTAGCCTTACGACTCCCCGCGCATATTCTTCAACCGGAATGAGAGCAGAAAAACCGCAAGCGCGGATAAGGGCATAAGCAGTCGCACCTCCTTCGATAAATAGTTCTTCCACAGGATATTGGCGGATGACTTGTCGGGTAATGCTTGCCAGGCAATCTTTTATTTGTGACGCCGAAACGTCATTGGTAACGGAGCAATGACCGGACACTGTAAGCAATATCCGTTTGTGTCGTTGAAAACGCTCCACGATACGGTTTGCCCAGTCATTACCGGTTATTTCCTGCAAGGGAATTTCCACTATCGAAAAATCTTTCGTTTCCCGGATAAATCTTTTAGCGGTTTCGTGCGTACTGCCACAAACCATTAAAACCATATTTCCCAAAGAAAAAGATTGATTAACAATTGTTTTCAACTTTCGGACATTGGGGAAACAAGTCTGTAAATAACTTTCAAAAAAGGCAGACCCACCGACCGGCAAAACCGTATCATCTGTGCTTGCCAACTCGGCGTATGCCTGAAAATCGTTGGGATGAACACAATCCTGCGCCTGATAATTCCCTCCCGGAATGATGTTCAATCGTTTGTCAACCAGAGCGCAATAAGCGGGAAAATCGGGGTCATCGGCAAACGATGTCTCGTTTAACGGTTGGTCATTTATATAATACACTCTGTCTTGAATGGTGCGCCCCATTTCGGGATTTGCCGGTAAAATAAACACCTGTTTTTTCGGAATAACCGCCAACAAAGCATCTATTTCAGGCTTAACGTGCCCTCGCAAAGCTGAATCAATTTTTTTGAAAATGCTGCGTATACGATTGTCACTTAAAAATTCAGCCGTTTTTTGTACGGTTTCGCAGGCTTCTTTTTCCGGCAGAGAACGGGTATCGGACGCAATCACCCAGACATCGGCGGATGGGATTTCTTGCAACTGTCCGGCAAAATCGAAACGGACATTCAGGCCGAAACGCAGACCAATTCCTGCTATTTCGGCTGCTCCTGTAATATCGTCTGCTAAAACTGTAATCATTCGCTTATTTTTTTTTGTTTGCAGCCATTTGAATCGCGTATTGAATCGCAATCGTCATGGCGTCTTCGCTGGCTATGCCTTTTCCGGCAATCTCAAAAGCCGTACCATGGTCGACCGATGTACGAATAATCGGTAAACCCAGGGTGATATTCACCCCTTTCACACTATCCATGGACTGTGTTTGATTGTTCCATTTAAACCCGACCAATTTGAAAGGAATATGTCCCTGGTCGTGATACATGGCTACGCACCCATCATATTTTCCCTGAATAGCTTTAGAGAAAAGCGTATCGGGAGGAATCGGGCCATCGACAAGATAACCCGAAGCCTGCGCTTTTTGTACGGCCGGCCGAATGATTTCCTCGTCTTCTTTTCCGAACAAACCGCCGTCTCCGGCATGAGGGTTCAATCCGGCTA
Organism: Dysgonamonadaceae bacterium; assembly: GCA_031289145.1. Classification (GTDB taxonomy): domain Bacteria; phylum Bacteroidota; class Bacteroidia; order Bacteroidales; family Azobacteroidaceae; genus Azobacteroides. Next base: position 31,453 of record JAITQA010000147.1, read on the forward strand.
CTCCAATTTTCGGCTGTTCGATTCCAAAACTGACGCAAGCCTCATGGAGAAGTGCAATGACATCCAATATCCTTTCCTGCGTAACCAGTTCACAGGCCTCACGTAAAGGAACGTGCGTCGTTACGTGAATGATTCGCAAGGCGTCGTCGGCCAACAACATCGCGTATTTTTCTGTTTGCGTAAAATGTGCATAAATTTCGGTATGTCCGGAAAAATGATGTCCTGCCAGATTGATGGATTCTTTGTTAATCGGCGCTGTGACGGTCGCATCAATTTCTCCTTTCAATGCACTGTCGATGACTTTTCTGATGGATTCGAATGCGGCATTCCCGGAAGCAGCCGATACTTTCCCATATTCTAAATCATGCATATTTACATTTTTCAGGTCGAAAACATCAATTGTTCCCGACTGAAACAGCGCATCGTCTATTGTAGCAACAGGATTGATTTTCAACGGACTGTTGCAAATTTTCAAAGCAGCCTGCATCACTCTCGCATCGGCCAATACCAAGGGCTTACACGCCTCGTATATTTTCTTGTTTCCGAGCGATTTAATAATTATCTCCGGGCCTATTCCGGCCGGGTCTCCCATCGTTATTCCTATTATCGGTTCCATACGTAAATGAATTATGAATACTTTGTCATTGCGGGCTTGACCCGCAATCCCCTAAAATAGTGTTAAGTAAATTATATTTTGCCGTCATTACGAAGCCGAAGGCTGAAGCAATCTAATTTCTTCATCTATTTCTCTGGTTTGCTTCGGGCTTCGCCCTCGCAAGGACGGTACGACAATTTTCAATTAACATAACAATAGTTTATTATAAATTTCGATTGCATCTTCCCGTTTCACTTCTTTGGGATTATTCACCAACAAGCGTGTTACTTTCATCGCCAAGTCAGCGAGGTTTTCCACTTCGCTTTGTGCAATTCCTATGGACGAAAGTTTTTGCGGAATACCACAGGCGGCAGCAAGCGCTTCTATTTTTTCTATGCCTTCCGAAGCTGTTTTTGCGCCGACGGCGGATGCTATTTCACGGTATTTATCCGGGCAAGTATCCAAGTTAAACCGCATAACTTCCGGAAGTAAAATCGCATTCGCCAAACCGTGCGGAACATGGTATTTTCCACCCAAGCCATACGAAAGGGCATGCACCGCCGCCGTATTGACCGGCCCCAAACACATACCACCGTACATGCTTCCCAATGCCAACGCAGACCGGGCGTCCAAATCGAAACCATTTTGACAGGCTTTCTCTAAATTTCCGGTAATCAGTTTGATACCGGCCAAAGCATAAGCATCTGTTACCGGATGACTGAATTTATTCGTATAAGCCTCAATACAATGCGATAAAGCATCCATAGCGGTTTCCGCTGTGATTTTGGGCGGAAGTCCAACCTGCAATTCCGGGTCGATATAGCAACTGTCCGGCACAAGGAAAGGACTGATTACGCCTTTCTTTTCGGCATCGGATTCGTCCAATAAAATGGCATTAGGCGATACTTCGCTTCCTGTGCCGGAAGTAGTGGGGATACAAATCAATCCACATTTTCTGCTCTGTAACAGATTTTTACCGAAAACTTCCCGGATGTTCTGTTCACTGTTCCATAAGGCTGCAAGCAACTTGGCCGTATCCAATACGCTACCGCCGCCAATCCCAATCACACAATCGGGACGGACTGTTTTAGCCGTTGCCAGCATTGTGTTGAAATAATCAACCGTTGGCTCTCCAAACCGGTACTCCATAAGTTCCGTCCGGATGGAAAGATTTTCAAATTTTCCGGCTAATTCGTTTGCTGCATTTTTCAAAGGGCTTGTAAAAATCAACAAGACTTTTTTATATCCCAACAAGCGGCAATCACCGGGCAACTGCCCTGTCGTGTTCGCGCCAAATACGATTTTTCCGGGTTGATAGATGGTAATCGGATTCATTTTTTTCATTTTTTTCTTTTCTTCATTTCTTTCCAATACCCATATATAGTGAGACTTTCATCCACAGTTTTGGATTTGAAAAAGAAACCGGCAAGGTATCCTACCACAAAAACAATAATATGACTGTATACGCCCAACATGTATTTGTGGTGCGGAAAATTGTATTTTCCCAAATCCCATATCAACTGTTTCCCAGCCTCAGTTTCTATTTTTGTGGACGTCAGCACGGCATAAGCCGTAAACAGTACACAGGCTGCTATTCCTATGTAAAGCCCTTGTTTATTGGCTCTTTTACTCAATAGTCCCAACAGGAATATCCCAACGATGCCGGCAGAAAAGATGGCATATAGCTCAAAGACAATTCCCAAAACGCCTTCGCCTTCCCAAGCTGCATACAGCAAGGCTACCCCGATACATCCCAAACCGGACAACAGAACGAAAAATCTTCCCATACGCAAACGCTGTTTATCTGTGCAATTTGGCTTAAATCGCTGATAATAATCCTGTACGCATATCGCAGAAAGGCTGTTCATATCCGAATCCAAACTGGAAATAGCTGCAGAAAGCAAGGCTGCCAGCACCAATCCGACAACGCCGACCGGCAATTGTGTTTTCATGAAAAACGGGAAAACCTGGTCGGCTTTAATCCCTTCGGGCAAAGGATTAGCGGTCGTCTGGTAAAAAACAAACAATGCCGTACCGATACACATGAACAACGTCCATACCGGTACACTCATAAAAACGCCGAGATAAGCCGCTTTTTTGGCGCCTTTTTCATCTTTGGCCGTCAGGTAACGTTGTACAATGGTCTGGTCGGTTCCATATTTCTGAATGGCATAGAAAATACCGTTACATACCATCACGATAAAAGTCAGTTTTGCAAAATCCATGTCGTATGGCCCAAATCCGATTTTATGCCAATTGAAAGATTCGGATATTACCATAGAAGGGCCTCCCTCCGGTGCAAACAAAAGGATGGAAAGGCAAATTAATCCGCCGACAATCAACAAAAAACCTTGTATCAAATCCATCCAGATGACAGCCTCTATTCCGCCTAAGAGCGTTAATACAACGATAACCAATCCAACAACAATAATGGTGGTTGTTACCGAAAAACCGGCTACGGAATTTAGCGCCAAAGCCACCAGATAAAGTACGGTTCCCATCTTCGAAAAATGTGTCAGAGAAAAGGCTATCGAACTGTACATACGGGCAAAAAAACCAAAACGCCGTTCAAAATATTCATACGCACTCAAACGGATTACCCGTCTGAACAAAGGCACAATAATCCATATCATACCCACTAAAACGATAGGCACCATCAATCCCTGTACCAACAGAATCCAGTTGGAAGCGTAAGCAGCGCTCGGATATGCCAAGAAAGTAACGCTGCTTATCAAGGTGGCAAAGATAGACATCCCAATCACCCACGACGGAATTTTTTTCCCGCCCGAAAAATAGTTATCCGAACTTTTCTGTTTTCCGGAAAAATATATTCCGACAGATACAACGAATAACAAGGTGATGAATATAATTAAACTATCAACCCAATGCAATGAATTTACCATACTTCTCAATTAATAATGCCTGTTTTTCAATTCTTCGATTTCAGGATGAGACAATTCCGTGAGTGGCGGCATCATGTATGATTGACAAAGCCCTCGCGTTTCCATCATTGCTTTCAATGCCGCCAAAGACTGCCCCAATGTTCTCCCTTTCTGATAGATTGCCGCAACCGCATCGGTTTTTTCTTGCATCTTTTCGGCTTGCAAATAGTCTTTCCGCAGAAAAGCATCGTACAATTCCTTATACATTTCAGGAACAATATTTCCGGTACTGGGAACAACACCGTCGGCTCCCATCCGCAAACTCGGCAAGCTTTGAGCGCCCCAACCGCAAAAGAATGAAAAATCAGCCCGGTTGCGATAGGTATTGATACAGATTTCCAAGCGTTCGGGGTCACGTTCGGAATCTTTCAGTCCCAGAATATTGGGATGATGACTCAGTTTTTCCACTATGTCTAAAGGGATGGACATTTGGGTTGTCGCTTTGATATTGTACATCATCAGTGGAAGGGGAGAAACATCCGCCATTCGCGTATAAAATTTCTCCATCTGGGACGGAGTCAAAATATAATACGACGGCAAAGTGGCTACAATTACATCCGCTCCAAAATCTGCATACATATTAATCCTTTCTATCAGGCTTGATACGTTATTCCCTACCAATCCGACGTAAATCACCTGTTTACTGTGTCCGGCCTTTACAGCCGCATTCAGCAAACTTACGCTTTCCAATCTTCCAAGCGAAGAAGACTCTCCCGTTGTACCCAACAACAAAGGTGAAATGTTATTGTCGGCAAACGTTGCCATGATGTTAGCAACGGCAACCGTATCTATCTGACAATCTTCTAATAATGGCGTTATCATCGGAACAACTACTCCGCCGTATTTTTTATCCATGACTGTTTGATTTATTGAAATACTGATTTTAAATAATGTGCATTAGCGCTATAGTTCTTCTTTACATTGTGAACATCTTTTACGTCGCGCGAACGTTCAATAACCAACCAACCGCTCCAGCCCATTTTATCTAAGGTTTCCTTAACTTTGGGCATGTCCAAAGCCGGGTCATTTTCAATCCAAAAACCATCGGTATTGCTGGCATGAATCTGAATAATACGGTCTTTTCCAAGCGTTTTCAGTTCGTTGATGATATTTCCCTTGCGTTTCAATATCGAAGAAAAATTCACATAACTCCGAATGGCAGGCGAATTAATTTTATCAATCAGTTTCGCCTCTTCCTTTGCAGTCAGGGTTGTTTCGATACCGATGATTACACCGGCTGCTTCCGCCTTTTTCGCCACGACTTTCAGCCGTTCCAACACAATGGCATACAATTCGGGTTCTTTCACGATATCACTTTGGTTACCCATAGGCAGGAAAGCTACCTTGATACCCATCGCCTGCATGGTGGCAATACATTCATCCATCAGTTTCTCATAATTTTCCCGTTTGGCGAACGATTGTCCGTAAAAAGCCGATAAAGCCAAGGAACTGAATTCGATACCCATACGGTTACATTCGGAAATGAACAACTCACGGGACTTCTTTTCCAACAATTTATTCTCAAAAGATTCCCGTTGACCCAATCCGCCTAAATCCAACTCCAGACCATCTGCGCCGATTTCCTTGGCCAATTCTATGGCGCCTATTTTCTGGCGTTTCAGCATCATCCAGTCGCAAGCTGATACTTTATAACGATAATTATTCACTATCTGCACTTCCGAACCGTTTTTCGAAGAAGGCCATTGACTGTTTCCCAAGTCCGATAAAACCAACTTTCCAGGGTCGATAGCTACATGTTTGATGGCTTTGCGCCGCCAAGTATACACAATATGTACCAATCCGTCACTACTCTGAATAACAGACGGATATGAATACTGACCGATAGGAGAATCTTCTAATACCGATACCGCGTACCAGGTTTTTCCGTCTTCCGAAACAGCAACATTCAATGGGGTGCGAGCGCCTTTCCCATTTGGTAACGAATCGTGCGGTAAAACATGGTTATAAACCAGCAAGTGACGGCCATCCCGTAAAGTAACCGCATCCACTCCCGAATTGTTGTTCGGAAGAGCCGACTTAGCCATGGGCGACCATGTTTTCCCATTGTCCGACGACCAGGATTCAGCTATGGCGCGTTCCCGCGTCCGGCAAAGTATTTGCAAACGGCCGTCTTTATGCACCAAAATGGAGGGTTGAATCGCATGAAATTCTTTTCCATCGTTGATAGGCCCGACTTTTTTCCATGTCCTACCCAAATCTTCCGACAGTTCAAAATGCACTTTCCACCCATCGCCTTCTGTACTGGAAGGACTAATCAAGGCGCCGTTTTTCAATAAAACCGGTTTGTTTTTAATGGGACCGAGAAAACCTTCCGGCAAATCGCGAGGCGACGACCATGTCAATCCGCCGTCGTTGGAAGTAACCAGTTTTCCTTTCCATCCGGCTACATTCGGACCTACTTTATAATACAACTGTAATTCTCCGCCGGGCGCCTGATACAAAACAGGATTCCAGCAGGCATAACGAAGCGATTCATTTACAATTCCATTGGCCACATTCTGCGCCGGAGTCCATTGCCCGTTAACCAAACGGCTCACCCATATACATACATCCGGATTCCGTTCTTTTGTTCCGCCAAACCAAGCTGCAACCAAATGTCCTTCTTTGGTTTCCGCCAATGTAGCCGCATGACTTTCCGGATAGGAAGCATCTTTATTAATAAATTCATCCGTAAGAACACCTTCTTTCCAACGATTTTGAGCCTCTCCGTATTTACAGGTGAAAACATATTCGCCCGAACCGATTTCCAGATTAACACGTCCTTCCTGTATACGCACATACTTCAGCCCTTCCACTTGCATGACCGGTTTAGCATTTTCGAAAATATCTTCGACTGCAGCTGCCGGCAGAAGGATATTGGCCCGTGTATTGGCCGGAATCGTTATCTTCCAGGTAAAGAGATTGTCTTTTAAATTCCATTGGCTTTTCGCCCATCCGTAAGATGTTTTGTGAGAGGCCGACACAAATGTAAGATTTTCAGCCGGATGCGGTTTCATCCATAACATTCGGAAACCTTCATACGTTTGATGTGTCTTGATTCCGGCTAAATCTTCATACATCCATGTTATCAAATCGCCTAACAGCATGACATGGTTGTGCGAATTCATTTTCGGGCTGGCCGTATCGCCGTTCCAGAGTTCCCAAATGGTCGTTGCGCCTTGTTCCACCATGTATCCCCAACTCGGATACGTTTTTTGTGAAGCAATCATATAAGCTACATCCGCACGGTCTCTTTTTGTCAGTTCCCGCATCAGCCATTGCGTACCGATAACGCCGGTGCTAATATGCATTTTGTCGTTGAGCACAATCCTGTTGAGCATATTCTGAAACACCCATTCTTCATTTTCAGGGTCAACCATTCCAAATGCCAAAGGCAAAAGATTAGCCGTAACGGTATGGTTGTCGTATTGCCCTGTTTCCGGATGATAAAATTTGCGGTTAAAAGCAGACCGTATATTTTCAGCTAAAGCGGAAAATTCCCTCACATCGCCGCGATTACCGCTTAACACGGCAAACTGTTGCATCAACTGTAACAATTTGTAATAATAGGCGGTAGCTATCAACTGACCATCCGTTTTGCGGGCCGGGTCGTTGGAATGAATCAATTCTTCGGATTCGGGCGGTACGCACCAGTCGCCGTATTTATCTTTTGTGACGATGTAATCCGGTGTCATGTATTTGTCTTTCATATAGGTAAGCCATTTCTTCATGTTCGGATAATGTTCGGCGACAGGCTTAGCATTGCCGAACTGGTTGTAAATCATCTCGGCGACAAACAGGTACGTACCCGGCCATGTCATATTATCACTGTAATAAGTCATATAATAAGGCGGTGCAATATCCGAAAGTTGGCCTTCTTCCGTTTGAGAATCCCGGATATCTTCCAACCATTTGATATACAAACTCTCGTTGTCAAACAGAAAACTTTCCCCGATACAGCCGATGGTATGGTCGCCCAACCAAGGTTGTCTTTCGTCGCGTTGCGGACAATCCAACGGTATCCCCTTATAGTTGCTGCTGATACCCCAAAAAGCATTTTTATGTATCTGATTCAGCGTAGCATTGGAAGATTCAAACGAACCGGTTGTCCGTATATCATCATAAATTACCTTTCCTTTGCAATCCGCTGCAGTCAGATTTCCCGGATAGCCGCTCACTTCAACATAGCGGAACCCATGTGATACAAAACGAGGTTCCCATGTTTCGGTTCCGCCTCCTTTCATTATATATACATCTGTAGCTAAGGCGCTTCTGAGATTATCTCTCTTCAGGCGTCCATTTCCATCCAATGTTTCGGCAAAGCGCAAGGTGATTTGCTTGCCCCGTTTGCCTTCCGCTTTCAATTCAAGCCAACCCGTCATGTTCTGTCCCATATCGACAATAAATGTATCCGGAGCCAAAATTTTGACATTTTTGGGAGTAAGTACATCTTTCACATTCATGTTTTCGTTGGTCTGCGCGGTGATTTTACCGCCGGGGGCTGCTACTAATTCCGCTTTCAGCCATTTAGAATCCTTATACCCTACCTTGTTCCAATCGCCTAATTCCTTGGTTGCATCGTATTCTTCCCCATCAAAATCGTTGTTGGAACGAATTGGTCCATCGGTGGTGACTTTCCAGCTTTCATCGCTGACAAGGGTTTGCCGACTTCCATCCGTATAAGTTATCTCCAACTGCATAAGCATTTTCGGATAACCAAAAGTTTTAATTTTATGTGGTTTGTAATTCTGGCGCATGTTGTAGAACCGGCCGTTTCCTAAAATAACACCCAGTGCATTTTTCCCCGATTGGATAAATTTTGTTACATCTAAAGTGTTGTATTTAATTGTTTTGAAATAATCGGTAGGCGTAGGCGACAAAACCTGATTGCCTATCTTTTCTCCATTCACATACAGTTCATATAAACCCAAGCCGGTAATATACACCTTTGCCGATTGTACGGTTTTCTGATTGTTAAATTCCTTTCGGAAATAACGGGCAGACAAACGGGAGCGGGATGTTTCGCTATCCCAAGGGAAAATCTTATCCAAACCAATCCATTTTGCCGTCCATTCACTTTCGTTCAGTAGTCCAACGCCAAATGAAGCCGGTTTACTGACAAGCGTTTCGTTTTTATTGGTCGTAAGCAGTACTTTCCAATAAACTTGTGTCTTGCTTTCAAGTGGCGTTCCGGCATAAGATATCCCAAAAGTTTGTCGGCTTTTCATCTCTCCCGAATCCCATAAATCGGCTTCGTTTTTCTGTAGTTTTTCGATAGAAGAAGCCGCTAATATCCGGTAAGAATTTTGTATCAAATTCCGCTCGTTCGATTCGATTATCCAACTGAAACGCGGAACAGCAGTTCCTATCCCTTCCGGATTTTCCATCATTTCGCAACGAAGTCCAGTTATTTCCGACGAGAATGTCGGAAGACTCAGCAATAATGCTGCAATAAAACTGAATATTTTATTCATATCACTCTTGATTAATAAGATTATTTTCTACATAGCTGATTTTTGCATCCGTAACAACGAGCACCCAATCATTTCCGGCTCTGTATCCGGAATCCTGCATGAAAGCATGTTTGCCGTTATCAAATTCACCGATATATTCTATTTTCCCGTTAATCGGGCTATACCACCAGGCTTTTTTCTTCGCGCCGGAAATTTTTGTCAGGTCTATTTCCATCAGACGGTTGGTATAGTTGTAAACCAGAATATAGTCGTTTCCACGGGTAGCGATGGCGCGTTCGTATTGAACGCCGTTTGCACCGGATATGACCGATTGGTCGGGAATACGGTCAAAAAACGGGAAAGCGAGTATCAACTTTTTCAGGTATTTCATTTGCTGACAACCGGTATCATGCACAGCATCCCACCAAGGTTTTTTAGCGCCATAAGCCGGAGAATAACCCGGACGATACATTTGCATCGTCGAATTGTGTCCGAAAGTATGTCCGGCAGAACCTGCAAATACCGACCAATAGGCATAACGACGTACATCATCAGCTTGCCAGTAACGTTCGCTCGTATTGTGAAGACCTTGCGGAATATCTTCGTAAGAAGGTTCCCCGTCCAAAACCGGTTTCAAGGGATTTACAGCCAAGCTGCGTTCCACAAACCGCCAGCTGTCTTCTTCCGTATTCTCTTCTATCGGATAATCCCCATCACCAAAACGCTGTCCGTAACGGCGGTGTCCCGATTGAAACATATTGAAATCCAGCCATGATTCATCGTTGAACCAAGTAGCCGACATGGTTCTACCCAAGGGATGATAGGTCATCAGATGGTCCGGGTCTATGGCTTTGATTGTTTTTGCCAACAGCTTCCATATTTCGGGTTTTACATCTCCGCGAACATCTCCACCTATAATCCAGATAATATTCGGATATTTTTTGTAACGGTTTGCCAAAAACACCCCGTATTTCTGCGCATTTTCGGCGGTTAATCTTCCGGCTTTAACAGAACCGCCCCAGACACAAACAATCCCGATGTAAATGCCCCTGGATTGTGCCTGTTCTACGATATAATCCACATGTTTCCAGTAATTATATTCGCCTTCTTTATCTATGTCTTTGAAATCAAATCCTTTGGGAAGTGCAGAATGTCCATAAGCATTCATCGCCGGAATAGAATGGAGAACAGATGTCTGAATTACATTGAATCCGTTTTTCGCTGTTTCACCGATAAAATAGCCTACTTCTTCTCTGTTCAATCTGGATGGTAACAACCATGCGGTTTCTCCTAACCAAAAGAAAGGTTTACCGTTTTCATACTGTAGAAAACGATGATTACTACTGACTACTAATTTGCCGTTATCCATGGAAGTTCTTCTCCTTTGCGTATTCTCATCCTGAGAATATATTGCGGTTGCCGTCAGCAATAGGGCAATGAGTAATAAATTTGTTTTCATGTATCTTTTATATTATATAATTTATATTTAATTTATTGAAGCATAACATCTAATTTTTTGACAGCCGCTTTCACTTTCTCTTTTTCAGGGTCTTTGAAGAGATTGAACGGTTGAGCTAAAAAATCGCTGCAAATTCCTTTGATAGAAAGCGCCGTTTTGATGCCTTTAATATAACTCGAACCAAACCGGCCGATACCATATAAATTCCGGCTCACAGCCATCATTTTTTCTTGCAGCGCTATCGTTTTATCTACGTCTTTTGCAGCCGCCGCTTTATACAATTCCACAAATATACCGGGATAAACGTTCGCTCCACCCGATATACCCCCATGAGCACCCATTAATACAACCGAAGCCATCATTTCTTCAGGACCGACAAATAAACCGAAATCCGGACGTTCTTCGAATAAAGCCAGTAATTTACAGAAATAGACGCCATTCGCCGAGCTATCTTTCAACCCGATAATGTTTTCCAGATGCGATAGCGTTTCTACCGTTTCAATTTCTATCATCGTTTTCGTATGCGAAGGCATATTGTAAAGATAAAGCGGAAGCGGTGATTTTTCAGCCAGCAATTCATAATATTCAATCAATTCGGGCTGACCCAATGCAAAATAATAAGGAGGAGCCGCTACTACTGCCGCTGCATTGTTTTCTGCCGCAATCTGCGCAATTTTGATACTTTCGTAAATGGAAGTATCCGTAACTCCAACCAACAAGGGAACACGTTCCCGGATGCACGCCGCCGATTTTTTGATTAATTCCGTTTTCAGTTTAACGCTTAAATGCTGCGCTTCACCGGTCGTTCCCAGTATAAAAATACCGTTTACACCTCCTGTGATCAGATGTTCAATCAGGTTTTCAACTCCTTTTTCATCCAAAATATCCGTATCCGCCAATGGTGTAATCATAGGAGGAATAATTCCTTTGAGCAAGTGTTTATTCATTACATTCATCCTTTTTATCTATTACTTTAGGTTTTAAAATCATTAAATTCAGTACAATAGCTATCGCTACCACAGCAGCCATCAAAATAAAATCCCGTGTTATATTACCGGCATCAATCGATTTTCCCATAAAATTGGTAATAACAGCTCCGGAGGAAATCCCGACAAGGTTCATCAAACCGTAAGCAGTCGCCCGGTAACGGGAAGATACAAATTGACACAATATCGGCATACTGTTGACGTCAAACATTCCGAAGCCCAAGCCAAAACAGATTGCACCGGAAGCAATCATCGGTAAATCGTTTCCGAATGCCAACAGAAACAAGGCAGGTAGCGTCAGAAACAAACCGATAACACCCGTATAAATGCGCCCTTTGAGGTTCTTGTTTACCCATTTGTCCGACAGATAGCCACCCAATAACACCCCAAACAAGGAAGCCATGGCTATCGCGATGGTCGACATAGGCCCGGCCTGTTCCATATTGATTCCCAAACTCTCGGAAAATAAAGTCGGAAGCCAGTTTTTTGTCGCCCAACCCGGCAAACTCGGTGCGGAAAAATAAAACAGAATTACCCAGAAAGACAGGTTGCCGAATAAAATAACGAGCGCTTTTCCCATTCCCGAAAGTTCGCTTTTAAAGGATTGCCTTTCTGTTGAAACCGTATACGTTTTCTTCTCTTTCAGAAACAATAGCAATACGATGCAATACAGCATACCCAACAAGCCGAATGAATGAAAAGTGGTTTGCCACGAAAAATTACCGGCAACCACAGCGCCGAATCCGCCCAAGGCCTGACCCAGATAAATACCGGATGTATGGAAACCTACAGCTATGGAACGTGTCTTACCTTGGTGATAATCTGCAATCAGGGAAAGCCCTGCCGGAATGTAAAACGCTTCGCTGATACCCATTACTGCCCGAAGTATATACAATTGGTTGAAATCCGTTGTGTAACCCATCAGTAGCGTAACAGAAGACCAGGTGAATAAACTGCCGACAATCAACCATTTTCGATTTAACCGGTCAGCAATCAATCCGGATATGGGACTCATAAGTGCATATACCCAAAGGAAAACCGCCATCAGGCGACCGAAATTAGCCGCCGATACCAAGTCTGCAATATCCACCATCATAGACGGACGCATGGTCGACAGCATCTGACGGTCCATGTAGTTCAGCAAGGCCACAAACCACAACATAGCCACAACCAACCAAGGGTAATTTTTTGTATTATTCATCAACTTGCTTTTTCTATTTCTTCACCTTTTCGTTTTCAATAGCCGCCCAGATAAACGGCGCTATGGATTTGGGGTCATTTTTGATAACCGGCTCATTGATATAATACGCAAAGGAGCCGTCGCGATACCTGTTTCCCCCGCCCAATCCGGCTACGGAACAGCAATGGGTAATCGAAATCAGCCCATCTTCTTCCGCTTCGATAAACTGTTTGATAATTCCATCAAAACCTTTATCTGCAACCGCTTTATAGCGACTGTCTATGTATGTTCTATCCATCGCTTTGTACAAGAAATAAACAAACATGCACGAACCGGACGATTCCAAGTAGTTGCCTTCCCTGTTTCCCTGGTCGGTAACCTGGTACCATACGCCGGTCTGCGCGTCCTGCCATCGGCTGATTCCTGTTGCCAACTTATTGATAATCGCCACCACATCTTTTCGCCCAGGATGATTAACGGGAAGAAAATCCAGGACATCGACCAATGCCATCGCATACCATCCCATGCTTCTCGACCAAAAATTTGGAGACCGTCCGGTCACCTTATCCGCCCATCGCTGTTCCCGGCTCTCGTCCCATCCATGGTAAAACAATCCCGACTTTTCATCATAAGCGTATTTGTCCATCAATTTGATTTGATGGACAACATCGTCGAATAGCGCCGGTTTATTATCCATTTGCGCATATTCGGCAAGAAAAGGAGACGCCATATACAAGCCGTCCAGCCACATCTGATGCGGATATACCAATTTGTGCCAGAATCCGCCTTCCGAAGTTCGCGGATGCACAGCCATCTGAGCAACCAAAGTATCAATAGCAATCTTGTACCGCCGGTCGCCCGTGGCTTGATACAAACGGAACACTATTTTTCCGGCATTGATATTGTCGATATTAAATTTATCCGTCCGGTACGTTTTTATTTGTCCTTCGTCCGTAATCAAACTGTCGGCGTAAGCTTTGGCATAATAATACCAGACACTGTCGCCCGTGTGCGCATATAAATCCAACATGGATTTTGCAACACATCCGTGCGTATATCCCCAACGAGGTATTTTTGCATTTTCAATCATCCATGCTTCCGGGTGACGGCTGATTACAGAAGCGGCCATTTTTACCGACCAGGCGCTTTCTTTGTCGTTTTTTTCGGCAAACAACTTGCAGTTGGTCATTCCGGCTAAAAGCAACAGGAAGACAATAGATAAGTTTATTTTTTTTAATAGCTTGCTCATAACAGTCATTTATTCAGTTCAAATAAATAAATTTTATCCTTTTCTGTTTGTAAATCATACAGATAAGTGGTTTTTTCCAATTGATTTTCCGTTACGGAGAGTTGCGCCTTTTCTGAAATAAGCGGTGTTTTTATCTCCGGAACGGTATACAATACATTCGAATTGCCCCCTTTTGCTTTCTTTATTCCGTTTCCGGTCAGCTTTTCGGAAATGCGCAGTCGACAATTTCCCCCATAGCGGGAATAAATCTTCAAGCGGTTCACTTTTCCGTTTTTCCAATCCATATCAATAACGAAACCGCCCCTGGCAACCAATCCTTTCACGCTTCCGTCTTTCCATACCTCCGGCAATGCAGGAAGCAGGTAAATGAATCCGTCATGGCTTTGCAGGAACATTTCCGCAATACCGGCCGAACATCCGAAATTACCGTCAATCTGAAAAGGGGGATGCGCGTCAAACAGGTTGCTATACGTACCTCCTTTTTTGTTCTCGCTGGTGACTAAATCCAATTGTTCCGACAAGAGTTTGTAGGCATGATTGCCGTCCAAAAGACGCGCCCAAAGACAAACCTTCCAGCCCATCGACCATCCGGTAGAGGGGTCTCCTCTATATATCAATACGTTTTTGACTGCTTCACTCAGCGTCGGCGTCCGAAAAGGAGAAATCTGGTTGCCCGGATACAATCCGTAAAGATGTGAAACATGGCGATGCTTGTCTTCCGGGGAATCCCAATCATACAACCATTCTTGCAATTGATTGTGTTGTCCTATCTGCATGGGAGGCAAACGGTCGCGTTTCATCTTCAAAGTATCGCAAAACAGTTCATCAATGCCTAAGCGTTGTGATGCATTTATCACATTTGAAAACAAATCAAAAATCAGTTGGTTGTCAATGGTTGTACCGGCTGTAATCGTAGCTTTTTTTCCACTTCCGCCGTGCGCATTTTCCGGAGAATTTGAAGGTGCAAGCACTAACCAGCCCTTTTGGGGTTCTTCTATAAGAAAATCGTTAAAAAACATAGCTGCCTCACGCATAACCGGATAAACGGATTTCAGGTATTCCGTGTCGCCCGTATACAAATACCGGTACCACAAATGCTGACTCAGCCAAGCGCCACCGGCCGGCCACATTCCCGAAGCCGCCCGGTCGACCGGCCCGGTAATTCGCCAGATATCCGTATTGTGATGCAAAACCCATCCCCGGCAATTATACATCATCTGTGCTGTTAGCGCTCCTGTCTCCGCCACTTCACGAACCATCCGGAGCATCGGCTCGTGCATCTCGCTTAAATTTGTACTTTCTGCCGGCCAATAGTTCATTTCCACATTAATATTACAGGTGTATTTGCTATCCCATGAGGGTAGATACCGGTCGTTCCAAATACCCTGCAAATTGGCAGGTTGCGTGCCCGGCTGAGAACTGCTTATCAGTAAATAACGCCCGAACTGGAAATACAAGGCCGCTAATTCGGGGTCATGCGTACCGGCAAATTCCTTAATCCGCACATCAGTCGGTTCTCTATCGGCAGTCGTCTTGCCTAAATCAAGTGAAACCCTGTCCATGTATTGCCGGAAAAAAGCGATATGTGTCTTTTTCGCCGTTTCATATTCATTTGCAAAAGCCTTGTTGATATATTGCGTGCATTTTTCCGTCTTATTACCTGATATATCCTTATAATTCAAAAAATTAGTAGCAATAGCAATGTATAGAATCACTTCATCGGCGTTTTCAATCGAAATAATATCATCGGAAACAGAGAATGTTCCACCGCTTACTTTGGGTTTTACCCTCGTTTCAAACTGAACTTTTCCGCTCTGTTTTTCATGGGCAGGGGTAATTCCGGTTAGTATCAATTGGTTATCATGAATATGGCGCATGATTTTTTCCTGAGGAGTAGTCAGTAAAATAGTACATGTAATGCTGTGCGGTTTATCTGCCGTCAGTCTCACAATAATTGCCTGGTCGGTAAATGAGGTAAATATTTCCCGTTTGTATCCGATACCGCCCGAACGATAGCTGACGCTTGCAATAGCATTGCTGATGTCCAAATCACGGTAATAATCCGAATAGCGGTTATGAGCCGGAAATGAAATAAACAAATCACCCATCGTCTGATAAGGCATTCCATGATTTTTGGGCGACATAATCTTAGCCGTCGCCATATTTTCGGCTTCAACATATTTGCCTGCAAAAACCAGCCGGCGAACTTCTTCCAATACCCCCGGTTCCAAGCGGTGGGCATTGCTGTTGGGAGAACCTGCCCAAATGGTTTCTTCATTCAATTGAAGATGTTCCACGGAAGGAATCCCGAAAACCATCGCCCCCAAACGACCGTTTCCCAAAGGCAAAGCCTGATTCCAATCCAATGCAGGCTTGTCGTACCACAATTTCAGCGTATCGCTTTCACCGGCCGACAGCAATGCGGTAAAAGACAGTAAATAAATGAATAAAAATGTTTTTTTCAGCATGGTATTATGTAGTATTTAATCTATTCCTGATTTTTTCAAAACGGCAATCAAGGCTTCTTTTCCTTTTATCGCATGCGAAGGAAATTTTTCCCCTTTTTCTCCGAACACATACATTCGGGGTTCGGATTCTATCGAAACTTTCGATTCGTCCACAGCTTTTATATCCAGATTAAAATGTTTGGCAACAAACCGGTACATTGATTCCCGTTTGGATGGGCCATAATCGTGTCCTTCGTCGGCATAATGGTCATTCACCAACTCATTTTCCGCACCATAGAAAGAATAAACGCGCTTTACGAAAGGATATTCCATTTCGGGTACGGTACTTGTCCAGTCTTTTCCATCCGACAAAACCAATTGGGGCTTGGGCGCAAACATGGCTGCTATTTCAACATTGTTTGTTCGCCCACCGCAAAGGTGCGCAGGCATTCCGCTTTCGCAGGGACATCCACCCGAGAAATGAGAAGACAGCATGACCGTAGGAATACTCAGTGTGATACGGTCATCTATGGCAGCGAGCATCATCGTCAGGCTTCCGCCTCCCGAACCGCCTGTAATACCCACTCTTGTCGGGTCTGCTTCTTTCATCGACAAAAGATAATCCAGGATACGGACGGCATTCAAAGTCTGAATGGTATTTGCAGCGCTCAGGCGATGCAGGCTTCCATCAAATTGCAGACAACTTTCGCCCCAAGCAAACAAATCCCAGCTCGCAGCGATAATTCCCATGCGAGCTTGTGTGGCACAACGGATTTGCTGGTCTGCCCGATAACGTCCCTGTCCGAAATGTCCGTTCGGATTCAACATTACCGGACATTTACCTTTTATTCCGGCAGGTTTGTAGATAGAACCCGCTACGTAAATCCCCGGCAAAGTCTCAATAGCGAAATTCTCTACCGTATAGCCGTCATATTTTCGCTTAGGTGTAAGAATGACCGGAGAATCCGGCTTTTCCGGAAGCGGTGAAAGTTGCAGGGCTTCGGACAGACAAGGCTTGATTGCCGCTTTCCGTTTTTCCCATTCGTTTTTATCGCTGTAAAGCGTTTCAAAATAATCAAGGAACTTTTTCCCTTCTTGCTCATTCGTTCTCGGATATTCAAACTCTTTGATTTTGAATTTTCCGTTGTCCATCACAAATGTATAGTCAAAAGGAGCCAGAATAGCCCGCAAGGACTCTTCCACACTCCATGGCTTTATCCGCCAATCGGCATACTTTAGTATTTTCCCGTTCATCATCTTTTCGTCGTACTTGAGCTGTACGCCAAAACGGGTTTCTATTCCGGTCAAAACATCTTTCAATGACCGGGTGTAGGCGCTGTCACTTGTCAGTGTGTTTTGAGCCGATAGATGTACCGGCAAAAAAAGGACAGCATAGAACAGTACAGTTAAATTTAAAAAAAATTTTTTACTCATTTTTTTCTCCAAATTCCGTTTGTTGAAGTTCTACTTCGTTTAACATTTTTAATTTTTCCTCATCCGTCAATTGTCGCCGGTAGGAATCAACTTCCGAGCGGTAATAATTGCGTTGCGGCTTTTCTGTATACACCAATTTACAATTGGGACTAACACTTTCCAACTCAATGCTTGCAGCGGCCGGGGCGATTTCACCTTCAAACAGCGTTCTTGCATGCACCTTTATTTTCCCGGGCGTCAGGCTTGAGCGGACTAATACCGGCGCAGAACCAAATTCCACGGTTCTCGGATTAGCGCCAATCAAGGCATCGCCGATAATTTCCCCTTCTCCTTCCAGCGTGAAAAGGATTTGTTCTTTGGCCAAGCGCCTCACATTTCCTTCGCCATCGGTAATTTCACAAATAATCGGTATAAAATCCGACCCGTCAGCTATTAATTTCTGCCCTTCATTATCAATCGTCAAACGTAGTTTTTCCGACCTTCTGGCAGGCATTTTTTTCGTACTGCATACAACTTTTCCATCAATCAATCCTTCTGCGACAAAAGATACTTTCTGCCATTGCTTTTCTACATAAGGCATATTTCGCATGGTATTGAACGCAAATACATTGCTGAATGTAACAGGTGGATGGGGCATCCCGAAAGACCTTTTCGGTATTTTTTGAATTAATGTATCTTTTTCATACACAATAAGACGTACTTCATCGCAATTGGTAAAAACAGTTACATCCGCACCGGAAAAGGGCGAGATTTCATGTGCGATAAACACCATGGGGCCTGTTTCGGACAAAGGGTGTTGCAAATTCGCATCAACCTGACTTTTGAACAGGTAATATGCATACTTCGGTTGACGGAAAGCATCCATAATGCCCCCCCAATACGGGTCAGGATGATAACCTCGCTGATGGTCGAAAGGATGCCATAACGCTCCTCCGATAAATTGTCTACTTTCCGGATACATTTCATCGTAGGCTTTTGCCAATTGCGAAGCCTGAACAAGCAAAGCATTCTCCCCCCAACCCCGGGAAACTCTGTTATTCGCATTATGCGCATACCAATCGTCTACATTGTCGCCGAATTCACGGGTGAAAATACATTGTTTAAAATTCCCCACATCTTTGGGCCATCCGTAAACGACTTCATAATTTTCGGCCACCCCTGCAGAATGGTTGTCCGCCGCACAAAATGAACCGGGATACTCCTCATGAACAATCTGTTGAGATTTCAACGCAAATTCAAGTGGAAAACGGGTTTCATTCAAAATAGGTTCCCACATCAGCACGGAAGCATGATTGCGGTCTCGCCGCACCATATTGCGAATATCGTCGTACACCAAGTCCGCAAAATGCGGGTCGTTGTTCCAATATTGCCAACCGGGTGTAGCCACTATCACAAATATGCCCAATTCATCGCAAGCGTCCATAAAGGATGGGTCTTGCGGATAATGTGCCACCCTGACGATACGACAACCTGCATCCCGGAGTTTTTTGGCGTCTCGCCAATGTTGACTGTTCGGAACGGCATTTCCTACATAAGCATAGTCTTGGTGCCGGTTCCCCCCTATCAACTTATCTGCCGGTTTTCCATTCAGCCAAAGACCGTCAACGCCTTTGAATTCAACTTTCCGGATACCGATGCGCGTAATACCACCATCCAATGCTTTTCCGTTCAAAGCAAGGAGCCGGGTCTCTACCTTGTATAGATAAGGAGCGTCGGGAGCCCAAAGCAAAGGATTCTCAAGTATGATTTTTTGAACAAACTGTTTCGATTCGTTTACTTTTAAATGTAGTTTATTCCGGGTTGCTTTCAAAGGTTTACCTACGGCGTCCGTCAATTGGTTTTCAAGTACAATGGTTTGCGCAAGACCGGACGAATTGGCTACATCCGTGTGCACATATATTTCCACTTTCTTTTCCGTTATTTCTCCATATTGAACGAATACGCCGCCACCGGCCGTTTTATTCGCTTTATTCGCATCCGTCAGTTGTATTTTAGCGCCGACAATCATCCATATATCACGATAAATTCCACCATGATAGGCAAAGTCAAGCGTAGTTTGTTTCTTCCCCGGCGGATAATTTTTATCGTCCGAATTATCCGTCAGCACGGCAAGGATGCAGTTATCGCCCGCTTTGATTCCGTACTGCGTCAATTCGATACTGAAAGGCAAATAGCCACCTGAATGCTCAAGCGCTTTATTTCCATTCAGGTAAACTATCGCTTTACCCATTACCGCCTCAAAATAGATATTGATTCGTTTCCCGTCTAAGGACTTGTCTACGACAAAATGTTTCCTGTACCAAGCCTGACCCTGGTAATTCCGGCTACCACTACCTTCGGCAGGCAGCAATTTCACAGAGTGGGGCGTCGACACAATATCCCAGTCCGAATCATCAAATTCCGGTTTTTCCGCATTTTCGATAGCGCCTCTCCTGAAACGCCATCCTACGTTGAAGTTATAAACCTCTCTTCCGGAATTTTTCAATTCATAAAATCCGGCAACAGAAAATTCCGGCTGATAATCCTTTGCATACAGAAAATTATTCCCTGTACACACCAACAACACCAACAATATGAACTTAAGCCTATTCAATTTCAATTTTTTAGTTTTTAATTTCACAACGACCCCCTGACAATCAACTTAGTCGGAACATAAGTTTGTATTTTTTTCCGGGTTTTTATATATTCAGCCGTCAGCTTTCCTATTTGCTTGAAATCGGTTGATATAGCGGAAATACCGTTTTCTATCACTTCCAACATCGGAGTATCGTTGAATGTAATCAATCCGACATCTTCACCCAATTTCAGTTTTTTAGCCCTGCATATTTTCACAAATTCCACGACATCCGAATGTCTTGCAAGTAAATAGACAACACCTTCGGAAACATCCGATACTTTCATTTTCCGCCTGACCAATTGATGTTTCAGTTTATTATCTTCACAAAACTTCATAAAAAACGGTAAACAACTCTTCGGATGTTCCGCTTCAAGTGGAAAAATGAAACGGATTTCATTGTATTTTTGCAACAAGTCTAAACCGGACGTCAGGCAATCGTATAAAGTATTGTCAAATCCCTGGCAAACGTATGAAAACTTATCTTTCTTGAATTTTCCCAAGTCAATAAGCAATACCTTACTGTTGTCCAACCTGTCCAAAACATCATAGTAAACATCATTGATAAAGTTTGTTACAATATAAAGGTCGTATCGACCCAGACTATCGGTAATCAAATTATTAAATAATTTCTCATTGAACTGGTGAAAGTACAAATCCAACCTGTAATTCACCGGAAGATGGGAGATTAATTCCTTGTAAAAGTCGTCCTTGAAAGAACTGAATACGTCTAACAACACAAAAATAGTATTGACGGCTTTCGTGACAAAATACCCTTTGGTGGGAGCAGATTCTATAATTCCTTTCGCCTTTAGTTTCTGAAACGCCTTATACACAGTATCTCGCGACAAACTGAATTCAGAACTTGTTTTATTTATTGAAGGTAGCAAATCTCCTTCTTTAAATTCGCCTGAAGATATAGCGCTGCTGATAGCATCCGCTACTTGTTGAACTTTACTCCTATTTTGATCCAAGTCTAATACCATATAATACTATCCTGTTTTTACACTGTCCTGTACTGTCTTGTTTTTCTGCAAAGGAACACATTTTTTTTATAATATGTGCAAAAAAAAATATGTTATGCAACATAATTCGGTCATTTAAACGACTAAAGGGTGAAAAAAATAGCATCTCAAAAAAAAGTTTTAGTCTTTTGTCTAAAGAATTGCATTTACAAATATAATAGATTATCTTTGTCGGAATAAAAGACAAAATTATGAAATTAAAAGATTCAACAGACAGCCCCCATGACAAAATGTACCCGGAAAGGGAAGAAAAAACATCCTTCTATCAGGTAAGTGAACCGGAAACCTTGTACGAAACAAAACCGGAAATGAGTTTTGAAGAAGATTTTAACCAGGCGTTGGAGACAGCTATATCCATGGAGGACTTCACACAACGTATCTATAAACGGATTGAAGCATGGCCGTGGAAAGAAAAATAGTTCTTACAGACAATGTAGATATATTTTTTGAAGAGTTGTTGAGAATCCTTTTTGAGAAAGAATATTTTGGATTTTTGGATGCTGCAAAAGCATATCATGATCGCCTTGCCTTTTATATAAATAAATATATAGGCATACTCCAAGGTAAGGACGCCCCGCCTTATTTTAATCGTTACGGTTCTAATCTGAAATACATTACCTATCGGGCAAATAAAGCTACCTTGTGGTATATTTTTTACCAGCAATGGGATAATGTTTATTTGATTCGCCATATTACCAATAATCATGTAGCTGCGCAATATTTTGAATGAAAAATGCATAAGTAAAAAGGGTGCATTTCAGCAATTTTTGCTGTAGTCCAATGATCAAGGGCGTATTGTTTATTTATTTGTGGTGACTGATATCTGGCATAAGCCGCTTCCAGAGCACTGATAACAGATTGTGGTTTATAAGGATTAAAAGAAAAATTATGGACGTTATCCAAATATTCATTCATATTTCCGATGGCAGGTCCAACCACTGTTTTATTGAACAGAAAAGCCATCGATAAGTTTCCGGAATTAATCGTTTTCAAGCGCTGGAGAAATACAACATCGGCGGCAGCAAAATAGTAGGGAACCATTTCCTCTTCAACATGTACTTCACCCAAAAAACAATCACTTTTGGTCATATCTTTTCTGTCATTGTTATAATACCAGGAAGGGGATAATAATAATTTATCGGGCAAGTTCAATTGTTCAAAAGCATTTGCTATCAGTTTTTTTTCTTCTTGCGCATGAAAAGAGCCAAAGGCCAAAATAACAAATTTGCCTGCATTGATATTCAGTAATTCCCGCGCTTCATTGCCGGATATTTTGTTGGAGTGAATTGTATCGTAGATGTGGTGAGGAATCACATAATGTAGTTGTCCGGAGATCATTTTCATTTCCAAAAATCTTTCTTTACTATAATGTCCCAGATGGATAATCGCATTGGCTTCCGATTCAATAATATCAAACAATTTTTTGCTTTCTTCGGGTTGTTTTGTGTAATGAGTAATCTCATCATGGTGGGTATGTACAATTTTCGCCCCTTTTTGTTTCCATTTTTTTAAGGTTTTAATTCGGAAAAGTACAGAAAGAATTGCTTCTATCCGGTCAAGTAAGATTGGGAGAGGAGGCAGAGAAAAGAATTCCGTCACTGCTGACTGTCTTCTTTTATTCTCAATTTATTGCCGAATAAGACCTTGTGCAAGAGGATGGTCATATTGTTTGCTTATTTCTTCAAGCAGTTCTGCGATGGGAGGATTATATAATGGATTTACAACTATATATTTATCTATCAATTCTACAATACGGGTAATCATTTGTTCATGATACGATTTAATACAAGTGTCTATATTTCTGTATCTGAATAAAAAAATATTTTCCCACATCAATTATGGTCTGTTTGGAGACAGAATCAGCCTGTATGATCGCAGGCAATAAGTTATCAAAAATTTCCAGAAAATCATCCGTGTCAATCTGCATCAGTTTCTGTTGGGCAAGGTATTCTATTGCGACTCCAATCCCTGATAAGCCACTTTCATAATCAATGGGATAGGGTCTCGGCAATAAAGAATTGATTTCTTCCAGTAATTCTACAGCAATTTGTTCGTACCGTTTTTCATGGCAAAAAGAGGCATAGTACGCAAAAAAAACGGCAACACCCATCCTTCCGTGCATGAGCCCAGGATTCTTTATCTCTTCTAAATGTTTTGTAAGCATCCGCGCAAATACATCTTGAAAGACTTCAAGGGCGCCATACAAAGTGACGGTTATGTAGCTTATGGCATATACGAAAACAAGAAAGACGTTATTCTCCTGGGCTGTTGGACACATGCCCGGCGCAAGTTCGAAGACGCATTAAGCAATGATGCACAAAGGGCAAGCTATGCCCTGGAACAGATACAGCTCTTCTATCGTATTGAAAGGCAGATAGAGGACGAAAAACTGTCCAAAGAAGAAGCGGAACAGCTGCGTCAAACCAAAGCCTATCCATTGCTCAAAGCCTTTGA
>JAITQA010000003.1 GCA_031289145.1 Dysgonamonadaceae bacterium
AGAAATAGAAACCGAATTTCAGACCGAGACGGCTACATTCGTTCACTAAAGGGCGGATTAAATCGCGATGCGGTCCCATGTCCATAGCGTCGCGATCGGTGTAACTGCTGGGCCACAAACAAAATCCGTCATGATGCTTGCAAAAAGGGATGACATATTTCATGCCTGCATCGGCTGCAATCTGCATCAGTTTTTCGGGCTGATAATTTTCGGCAGTAAACATCGGAATAAAATCATCGGGCTGAAATCCATCGCCATACGTTTTTTTGACATATTCTTTGTGTCCTTTCCCATGCACCATATCCGCCATAAACCAGTCGGGATACATGGCGCCTTTTTCCCTTTTGGGCGACCACCCGGCTACCGAATACAAACCCCAGTCGATGAACATGCCGAACTTGGCGTCGCGAAACCATTCGGGACAAGTATGCGTACGTATCGAATTGACGTCGGGGGAATAAGGTCCGTAAATGGTTATCGAACCGGGAGCAGGGTCTTTATGTGTGAGTACTTTCTGATTTGCCGGTTCTTTCTGTTTTCCCTTTTGGGAATATGCCGGATATGTTATTGTTAATGACAATAAAACGGCAACAATTGTAATAATACTTTTTCTTTTCATTGTTTGTATATTTATTTAATTCCTAATTAATTCCTAATTAATTAAAGTGTATCTATAATTAAACCGCAAAGTTAACAAAGTTTTCCTTGTATCCTTTGCGGTTTGAAAATTTTTTTACGACAGTCTCAAAATCTTGAAATTATGAAATCTTATTCGTATCCGGGATTTTGTACCAAAACAGCGCCTTTATTGGCTTCTATTTCCGATTGCGGAATCGGGAATTTGTTTTTGTATGCCGGTATCTGATATCCGTTTTGTTTGACTGCGCCATTGTATTTCATCAGGTATTCGACCAATTTCTCCATTCGCATCAGCGTGCTGGTACGAAATTCTTCGATATACAATTCCCGCGCCCGTTCATCCAGAATCAAATCTATATCCACATCTGACGAATTGACCGGAGTAGCATGCGCTCTGCTCCGTACCACATTAATGTCGTCTGCCGCTTTCTGCTGATTTCCGCTTCTCAAATAAGCTTCCGCCCGGAGCAAATACGTTTCCGGCATACGCATGATGTACCAGTCTTTGAAAACACGACCCTGATCTTGATTCTGACCGCTTGCCGCATCTTGATACAATCCGTAATGAACTGTGGTCGTTGCTTTCTTGAACGATGGCGCTGTGTATTTTCTATAAGAGGCAGGGACGCCGAGATGTTCGGGCAACATTCGCTGTCCGTAAAACTCGCCATTGGGATTCGTCCAATACATTTCACGCTGAATATTGTATTGTGAGTTACGGATATCCCTGTCCCAGTCGCCTTTATATTGCCATATAAGTTCGCCGGTATAATCGGATGCATACGTGCTACCGACAGGCCGACCGCATAAGGTATCTTTCAGCCAATTGGAAAGGCCGTTTTTATCGGCAGCTGACCACCAGTTGGGGCACCAATGCCGTTCCAGACCGAAATTTCCACCCCACTCCGTGACATTTCCTCCACCAAGGATTTTTACATCCATTTCGATGTTCCAGATGGCTTCGCGATTACCTTCGCTCCAGTTCATATTGCCTTCCTGATACAAATCCCAATAGACGTCTCCCCATGGTTCCTGCGGTCCCTGATAATCATAACCGTTGAATGTAAAATCCGTACGGACGCCAAAACGTTCGGTCATCAGAGAGAAATTCGGGTCATTGATAACAGCCGATGCCGCATCAATAGCGCCCTGATAGTCTCCCAAACAGATGTTTACTTCGCTCAACAGGTGGTAAGCGGCTGCACGTGGAGCCCTTCCTCCGGGTTGCTTATCAACGGTTATCATCCATTTAACGGCATCCGTCAGGTCGGCTTTACATTGTTGATAGACCTCCTGCACAGGCACACGGGTATAATCGAATTTAGGAGCATTGGTTTCATTCAAAACCAAAGGGACGTCGCCCCAACAGTTGGCAAGAAAATGATAGGCAAAAGCCCTCAAAAACTTCGCTTCGCCCACAATCTGATTTTTCTCCTCTTCGGAAGTCCAGTTGACATTTTCATCTTCCGCACGGTCGATGATTACATTGGCTTTGAAAATCCAGTTGTAATAACGTTGCCACCAGTTTCCGACAAAGCTGTTATCTTTGTTAAACGTATTCCAAAACCACATTTCATTATATTGAGGGACGCCGCTGATGTCATCACCTCTCATGGCTGTGAAATCAATATCAATCCCCAACATCGAAAAATTGTTGACATTATCGCTTGGCATATACATATCGGTACGAACGGTACGGTAAATATCGGCAAGCGCCGATTCGAAACCTGCCTTATTTACAAAAGAGTTTTCGGGACTCTGAAAGTCCTTGGGCACTTCCTGCAAATCCGTATCTACCACACAAGATACTGTTAGAAAACTAATCAGTGTGATAATTAATAAATATTTAATTGTTCTCATATTATATTGTTTTAAAAATTAATGGATATTGAAAAATTATATGTACGAATAGATGGAATAGCAACATCTACAATTCCCTGATTGGTTTCAGGATCCAATCCTATCCATTGAGGCGCAAAAGTAAATAGATTATCAGCATTGACGCCTACTATCAAATCATTTATACCCCACGGTTTTATCCATTGTCCTATATCATAAGTCAAGGATATTTTCTGAAGTTTGATAAAACTCCGGTCTATCAGTTTATGTCCTGCCACAGCGCCCGTTCTTCCATAATCCGGACGTTGGTAGAAAGCTCCGGTGTTTCGCGGCGTCCAGTAGTCATATACCGGATGATTGAGATCTCCTCTTGCTGCATAACCGTTATTCGGATAGTTACTATTGGATAGATACCATCCATTTCCTCCCCAGATGGAATAAAGGTAAACCATCAGCGAAAATCCCTTATAACGGAACGTATTGGTAAAACTCCACCGGAAATTTTCTTTCTGGTTACCCAGAATTTGCCGGTCTTTGTCGGAAGTGATAGTACCGCTACCATCCACATCTTCCAGTATGTATTCCCCCGGTCGCCAGCCTTGCATGATGTCGCCGTTATCTACGTTTGCCTGCTGGTACATGCCCAACACCTTATAATCATAAATAACGCTCAGCGGTTCTCCGATAAAATAACCGGACGAGATCAGGTCGTCTTCTTTTCCGTCGCCGTCGTTATCGTCGCCTAAAATACTCACCACTTTATTCCTGTTCAGCGAAAAAGCGAAATTGGAACTCCATTTGAAGTCTTCACGATCAATATTCAGAGTATTCAAACTGATTTCAATTCCACGGTTTTGAATTTCACCCACGTTGGAAGTGATACTGCTCATACCCGAAGCTTTCGGCAGTGTTAACGAAAACAGCAAGTCATTCGTATGAGTTTGATACATATCAATGGAGCCGCCAATCCGTCCTTTCAGAAATCCGAAATCTATACCAAGATTCAATCCTGTAGTCGATTCCCATCCCAGATCGTCTGTCGCCAGCGACGAAATATATTGCGTTACTGCATAATTCGAACTTCCGGCATAAAGATATTTGTCGGTAGCTATTTTAGCCAGCGTCTGGTATTGGCTGATAGACTGGTTGCCATTGCTTCCATAAGTGGCGCGGACAGCCAGATTGTCCAAAAACGAAATATCGGTCATGAAACCTTCATTCGAAATATTCCAGTTGACTCCTACTGAAGGGAATGTACCGTATTTCTTGTTCTTGCTGAAAGCCGAATAGCCGTCGCGCCGGATCGTTCCCGTGATAGAATACCTGTTGTTATAAGTATAAGTACCGCGAGCCATCAATCCGACCGATTCGGAAGCCGAACCTCCGGTTTCCACACTTTGTGTTTTCCCATCTTCCAGCCGGTAAGTACCCAACGACATATTGTCAAAATC
>JAITQA010000122.1 GCA_031289145.1 Dysgonamonadaceae bacterium
ACCCGGTTGCCGTTGCGGAACTGTACCGATTTTGGCAAAGTTAGGTAATTGTATTTAATCATGCAAATCTTTTTGTTGTAATCCGACGTCAGGCCGCCATTAGAATTATAAATGTATTCCTCGCCGTGATTTTGTATACCGTCCTTGAACTCCATCACATCGCTGGCGCTCTGATCACCTGCCAAATCCTGTACTTCATGAAGTTGATTGCCGGTATAGGATTTCATCAGCAAATTATCGATTGCCGCCGAAATACGTTTGTCCACCCGATTTGGGATTGCTTGTGTAATACAGGTTTTCGCTGAAGCGGTTCCCCGTAATGGATTCCGGCCAGCTGCGGAGGTTATAAGCATAAGCGGCCGTTTCCAGATTGCCGATTTTCTTCTGCTGCATGCGGCCTGCTTCATCGTAAGCGTATTCGGCTATATTGATAGCCGTTCCGTTATTGAGCTTGTAACTTACCGATGTCGGGCGCAGGGCGCTATCGTAATTATAGCCGTACTCTTCCGTGATGGCCGTGGTCTAGCTATTAGAAGGAGCTATATTGCTTTTCAGGTATTTCACGCAATCCTGTTTGGATGTTCAATGAAATAATATTACTTTTGTGACTTACATATTTCATTTCTTCCATGCAATACAAAAACGAAATTTATATTTTATGAATGCTTCTCTTATAAAAAAAATAAGCCGAACAATGGCTTCTTATGTACTGACTATTATCCTTTTGTCTTTCTATGCCCTGTTACTTGCAACGGCAACTTTTATAGAAAAATATTATGGTACGGAGACTGCCAAAATAGTGATTTATTATGCGCCCTTTTTTATTTTTTTGCAATTGCTGATGATTTTAAATTTTATCGCAATATTGATAAGAAAACAACTGTTAAAAAAGAAGAAAATGGGATTTATTTTCTTGCATATTTCATTTATTATCATTCTTTTAGGCGCATTCACTTCCCATATCTCCAGCGAAGAAGGAACATTCCATATCCGGGAAGGAGAAACCAGTAACCAAATGCTTATGCAAAATAGTAAAGAATTGGAATATAAGACTTTACCTTTTAGTCTAGAACTCGCTCAATTTACAATAAGCCGTTATCCCGGCTCATCAAGCCCGTCTTCTTTCGAAAGCCGGATAATTATTCACGAAAATGAAAAAGTATACGAAAAAACCATATCTATGAATAACGTGCTGGATATAAATGGATACCGTTTTTTTCAAGCCTCTTATGATGCAGATGAAGCCGGTACCATATTGTTTGTAAATAAAGATAAAACCGGACGTAATATTACTTATACCGGTTATGCGCTATTGCTAATCGGTTTTATACTTTGCTTTACGGGAAAAAACGCCCTTTTCAGACAATTAAATAATCAATTGAAAGAGATACGAACAGCCGGAAAATTATTGTTTCTGTTATTCATGCTTGTTTTTCCGGCGCTGTCTTCCAGTGCAAAAGAGCATACGCTCCCTGTCTCGGAAGCAGTTCAGAAAGCCAGCATAGACCGGGAAACAGCCGCTGCCTTTGGCGCTTTGCCGCTATTGTCTAATAATGGGCGCATCGAACCGGTGAATACTTTTTCTTCCGAAGTACTCCGAAAACTGCATAAATCCGATAAAATCGGGAACATGAATTCTGACCAGTTTTTACTCAGTGTGCTCACTTTCCCGGAAATATGGATGCATATCCCGCTGATTACAGTGTCCAATCCGGATTTGGCTTTGTTTTATGACCTTACAAAAGGCGAATGTGCTTACAGTGAACTGTTTGAAAATGACGGAACTTACAAACTCAGTCGAAAATTAAGGGAAGCATTCAATAAAGCCCCGGCGGAACGCAGCCGTTTTGATAAAGATATATTGAAATTAGACGAACAGATAAATATTTTTTATCAGTTGATTAATAAGCAGTTATTAAATATTTTTCCGAATGAAAAAGACCAGGGTCCTAAATGGTATGCGCCGGGAGATGACCTTTCTGTCTTTTCCGGACAAGATTCTCTGTTTGTCTCTGAAATTATGATTTGGTACACCGAAGAAATAAGGGAAGCGCAACAAACCGGAGATTGGTCGAATGCGAATGAAGTGCTGAATATGATACACACCTATCAGCAAAAGAAAAACAATGCAATTGATGTAGATGCGAAAAGGATAAAAATGGAATTGCTATACAATCAATTGGAAATATTCCGGTTCTGTAAAAAATGTTACTTCATATTGGGCGGAATCGTATTGATATTATCTTTTATCTCTTTTCTGAAGCAAAAAAATACGATGATTTGGCCCGTACGTCTGCTGATTATTGGTATTATCTGTTCTTTTCTTTATCATTTGTTCGGGATTGGATTACGCGGATACATTTCCGGTTATGCGCCATGGAGCAATTCTTATGAGACAATGGTGTATGTTTCCTGGGTAACAATATTAGCCGGATTATTTTTTGTAAAAAGAAACACTGTTACTTTTGCCTTATCCACCTTGTTTGGCGGAATTATTCTGTTTGTTTCCGGATTGAATTGGATGGATCCACAAATTAACCCTTTGGTTCCGGTGCTTAAATCTCCGTGGTTGATGTTTCACGTAGCGGTGATTGTTGCAGCTTATGGTTTCGCCGGGGTCAGTTGCCTTGTCGGATTTACAAATCTGATACTAATGATGCTTTCTAAAGCGGCTAATGCCACAATTTTCTCTTTGCGTATTCAAGAATTAAGTAGTATCAATGCGATGTCTGTGCTGATTGGTCTGGCTTTAATGAGCATCGGTACTTTTATCGGCGCTATTTGGGCGAATGAATCATGGGGTCGTTATTGGGGATGGGACCCGAAAGAAACATGGGCGCTGATTACCATGGTTGTTTATGCAATTACGATTCATTTGAAGTTAGTGAAATTTCGCAATACGGTTTGGCTGTTTAACCTGATGTCTGTATTATCTTTTTTCTCCGTACTAATGACTTATTTAGGTGTAAATTATTTTTTAAGCGGAATGCATTCCTACGGAGCAAATGATTCTATGCAAGGTGTATTTATCTATCTTTTTGCTGCTATTTTAGTGGTTATTGTAGTCGGAATATTTTCATACAGGAAGTCAAATAATATTCGATAACTAATTCTTTTTGAAATATTATTGTTTTTTTTGCTTGTTTGTTAAATTATTTATTACTTTTGCAAAAAATTCAAATTAAGTGAGAAAATGAAATACATTCAAACACACATTCTATTGTTTATCTTTCTGTTAGCCCCTTTTATATCTCCGTTTGCCTGTACGACAATCATTTTATCAGGCAAGGCCACGAAAGACGGTCGGCCGCTGATGTGGAAAAATTCCGATACAGGAGACCCCCGGCATAGCTTGTTTTATTCCGATTACAGGGGTTATCCCTTTCTGGGTATTATAAGGAACAGTTCGGTCAATGAAAAAACAGCAAGTGTCTGGATGGGAACCAATTCGGAGGGATTTTCAATCATGAATACCCTTTCCTATAACCTGACCGAAGAACAGGAATCGTCCCGAAACGGGGCAGTGATGCGAAAGGCTTTGGAGATTTGCAGAACGGTATCGGATTTTAAGAACATGCTTGATACCTTGCCGCGTCCAATGAAAATCGAAGCCAATTTCGGCGTGATAGACGCCGAAGGAAATGCCGCTTATTTCGAGGCCTTTTCCGGAGGTTACCATATACTGGATGTCAACGACCCCGCTGTAGCGCCGGAAGGTTATTTGATTTATACGAATTTTTCCCATAATGGCTTTTTCGATAAGGGAGAAGGTTATATCCGCTATCTGAGCGCCGGACACCAGGTCGCCAAATGTTTGCCTTCGAAAGATTTTTCTCCCCAATGGATATTCAATCATTTGTCGCGCAGTTTTTATCATTCCCTGATGGATGTGGATTTTGGAAGCAAACAGTCTCTGGAGATTTTCCGGGGATATTTGCATGATTCCGATTTTATACCCCGCAAGTCTACGGCAAGTTCTACCGTGATTCACGGTGTTCGCAAGGGAGAAAATCCCGATTTGACTACGATGTGGGTTGCCCTGGGTTATCCGCCTTGTTCGGTTGCCGTTCCGGCATGGGTAAAAGCCGGGAAAGACAACCCCTCCATTGTGATGCGCCGCGACGATGAAACCCATTCCTCGAAAATGCATGACATGGTTTTGGCGCTGAAAGAAACCTTGTTCGATGTGAATAGAGGACACGGACAGGAATATTTCAATTTCTACCGGGTCTGCAACAGCGAAGGTTCGGGATACATGCAAAAACTGGCTCCGGTCGAAAATCAAGTATTCAGGATGACCAATCCGCTTCTTGTAAAATGGCGCGAAGCCGGAAAACCGGATACGAACGAAATAAAAACACTCGGCAAGGCAATAACCGGACTTATCGAAGATTCTTGGCCCGGACAAGCAGCCAATCCGTAATCAGAACAGCAATAAATCACACACTCTAAATAAATAAAACAAATTATGAAGAATATATTTTTCTGCCTTATCATTGCAACATTATTCCACGGGTTTGCATACTCTCAACCGGGTATAGGCGCTTATCCACACGATATCAGTTATTTTATCCCGGAAGGCGATTACAAATTAAATGCAAAAATACCCCAACCGAAATCGGTCATTGGGTTTGAAATCGGGCAGCAACATGTGGACTGGAACAATGTGCTGGATTATATGCAGGTTTTGGACGAGGCTTCCGACAGGGTGTCTCTGAAACAATTCGGTCGCACCAATCAGTTTCGTCCGTTTATTCAGCTTACGATTACTTCGCCTCAAAATCAGCAAAACTTGGACAAAATTCGTTCGGAACACCTGAAGCTCACCGACACGAAACAGTCGCCGGAATTGGATACCGGTAAGATGCCGGTTGTGGTGAACCTGATGTATACCATTCACGGGAATGAACCTTCGGGCGTCAATTCTTCTTTAGTGTTGGCTTATTTCCTTACCGCCCTGGAAGGGGAGGGGATAGCTGATTTACTCGACAACGTCGTTATTGTACTTACGCCCGGATTGAATCCCGACGGAATCAACCGTTTTGCTTCCTGGGTCAATTCATCGCGCAGTTTTCCGGATGTTTCCGACTCCGGTTCGCGTGAGTTTTCCGAGCCTTGGCCCAGCAGCCGCACCAATCACTATTGGGCCGACACCAACCGCGACTGGCTGATGGCGCAACATCCGGAAGGACAAAACGCCCTCGACATGTATTTCGAATGGATGGCCAATGTGGTCTGCGACTTTCATGAACAAGGCGGCGACCGGACTTATTATTTCAGTCCGGGTCATCCGAAACGCACCCACCCGCTTACTTCCCAACTCAACCAGGATTTAACGGCCAAACTGACCGGGTACAGCGCCCGCGCTTTAGACCGTATCGGGACGCTCTATTTTTCCAAAGAGGGCTACGACGATTTTTATTACGGCAAGGGAGCCGCTTATGGTGATATTCACGGTTCGGTCTGCATCCTTTTCGAACAGCTGGCTTCGCGCGGTCACCTGCGTTCTACCCGCAATTTTGGAGAGATGTCTTTTGCATCGACCATACGCAATCAGGCTTTTTCCGGGTTTTCTATCTTGAAAGGCGCCTTGGAAATGAGAAAAGAATTGCTGGAATACCAACGCAACTATTACCTCGAAGCCAAAGAAGCTGCCCGTAAAGAGCTTGTTCAGGCATACGTTTTCAATGCGCGAGGTTCTCATGCCATCGCGTATCACTTTATCGAAAACCTCAGACGCCATCGCATTGATGTTTATCGACTGGCCAAACAGCAAAGCCTGAACGGCAATGACTACGCTACGGACGATTCGTATGTAATCCCCGTTGACCAGAAATTTTACGCCACCGTGAAAACCCTGATGGAAAACGTGACCGAATTTCGGGATAGCGTATTTTACGATATATCTACCTGGACTTTTCCTCATGCCTACAACCTTCGGTACGACGAACTGAAAAGCGTCGCCGGATTGCTGGGGGAAAAAGTGGAAAAACCGGAATTTTACAAAGGCAAAATTGTCGGGGATAAAGCCGCATTGGCTTATCTTTTCGATAACACACAATATTATGCGCCGCGGTTTATTACGGAACTTCTGAAGCAGGGACTGCTTGTGAAAGTATCGGGAAAACCGTTTACTTATCCCAACAACGGCAAGTCGGTACGGTTCGGATACGGCACTATTTTGGTTCCGGTTTTGAACCAGCCGCTGAATCCCGACGATATTCACCGCTTAGTGAGCCGTTTGGCCGCTGAATGTGGGGTGGATGCGTATGCGGTTCATCAGGGTTTGATGGCTGATTTTGATTTGGGTTCTCCGGCTTTTAAGCCCCTTAGTCTTCCAAAAGTGGCTGTCATTACGGGTTCCGGTATGGGTGTTCCCGAATCGGGAGAAGTATGGATGCTGTTGGACAAAAGATTTCAACTGCCGCCTGTTATGATTGACTACAACGCTTTGGGAAGCGCCAATCTGAATAAATACAATGTGATTGTAATGGCCGACGGTACGCCTTCACGCGCCCTGTCGCAGGCAGTAGTTGATAAAATAGTGAACTGGGTTGATGATGGAGGCATTCTGATAGCTACCGGAAGCGCTTACGCCTGGACGAACCGGGCAAAATTGACTGATATAAAAACCGTTCCCGGCGTGAAAGCGGATTCTGCGGCATACAGGTCCTATGCTTCCCGCTCGGAAGGCAGTGCGGGAAATGTGGTCGACGGCGTCATTCTGAATTGTCGGCTCGATTATACCCACCCGCTTGCCTGGGGCTACAAACAAGACAAATTGGCCGTATTCCGTTCGGGGACGACTGCTTTTCAGCGCTCCGGCCCTTACGCTTCTCCTTTGAGTTACTTGGAAGAGCCTTATTTGTCCGGGTTTATTTCAGACAAGAATCTGAAGCGGATTGCCGGTTCTCCGGCTGTCGTCACAAAAGCCAACGGCAAAGGACAAGTGATTGTATTTATTGATGACCTCAATTTCAGGATGTACTGGTATGGGACTACAAAATTATTTATGAATGCCGTCCTGTTCGGGCAATTGTTGTGAAACCCGGATGCAAGATAGCATTTTAAATAAAAACTAATATTATTATTTATTTCACACACAAAAAAATCTATGATGAAAAAAAGAGTTAAACAAAAGTTAATCCTTGTGATTTTGTCTTTCCTGTTTGTTTCGACACTGCAGGCACAAACGAGAAAAATTACAGGTGTTGTTAATTACGCAGAAGACGGGACACCGGTTATCGGGGCTTCCGTATCTCTAAAAGGTACGAGCATAGGAATGCCTACCAATGTAGACGGTTCTTTCTCCTTGGAAGTTCCGGCTAATACTAAAACGCTGACTGTATCTTATCTTGGGATGAAAACCGAAGAAGTGGATATCAGTGATAAATCGGCAGTAACAATTGCATTGGAGTCGGCGCTCAATGAAATTGACGAAGTGATTGTTGTTGCGTATGGAACGGCTTCGAGAGCTTCGTTCACAGGTTCCGCCGTAAAAATCAGCGGCGCTGAAATGGAACATCGGCCGATAACAAACCTCACGCAGGTTTTCAGCGGCGCTGTTGCAGGCGTGCAAGTGGGAAATAACAGCGGTTCGCCCGGCACTGCGCCTTCGCTGCGTATTCGCGGTATCAGCTCTATCAACGGCTCTAACGATCCGCTTTATGTGGTCGACGGCGCACCTTACGAAAATGCCTTGAGCAGCCTCAACCCCGAAGACATCGAATCGTTTACTATCCTCAAAGACGCTTCTTCGGCAGCCTTGTATGGCTCAAGAGCCGCCGCCGGCGTCGTCATCATCACAACAAAAAAAGGGAAGAAAGGCAAACCGACCATGAACGTCAAGGTTAACCAGTCTTTCTCGAAAGTAGGTATGGATTTCTACGATACGGTCGGACCGGAAGACTTCTATGTGTTGAATTGGGAAAAAATCCGCAACCAGTACTATTATCCGGTATTGGGAAAAGACAACGAAATGTCGCTTGACATAGCAAACCAACTGGCTTCAGGTCTCATAAACCAATATACTAATAAAGCCGGCAAAACGATTACCGGTTTTAATTCCGTATACGACCAGGTGCGTTATAACCCCTTCAATGTGGCAAATAACGATATCGTCAGACCGGACGGAACAATCAATCCAACTGCAACGTTTTTGTATCCCGAAGATATGGACTGGATGGACGGCGTCAGGCAATTAGGTCATCGTTCGGAAGCAAATCTTACCTACTCCGGAGCTAGCGACAAGACCGACTATTATGCTTCTCTCGGATACCTGAACGACAATGGATACATGAAATCATCCTATTTTAACCGTGTATCCGTCCGCACAAATATCAATACCCAGGTTATGCCATGGCTTAAGACAGGATTGAATCTCAACGGAAACATCAGCGATGGCATGTCTCCTTCGGGTAACAGCCCCTATTACTATCCTCTGTATATGGGACCCATCTATCCTATCCACATGCATCAACCCGGAACAGGCGAATACATACTCGACCTCGCCGGTAATAAAAGATATGACTACGGAAGTGGCGGTGAATACGGCATGTTGGGACGTCCTATCGACGCATCACACCATACGATTGCCGAACTGCTGGACTCTCAGGACAAGTACCGTCGATCGCTACTAAGCGCCAAAACGTATCTGGAATTTAAATTTCTTAAAGACTTCACTTTCACCACCAACTATAAAGCCGACTTGAATACCTACTACAGCACTAGCTATACGCCCGTTCTGGACGGTACGGCTACTCCGGGTGCGCTCGCAAAATCAACGTCTCAACGTCTGACCTGGAACTTCAATCAACTGCTTGAGTATAAGAAAGCTATCGGAAAACACAATGTCGACGTTATGGCCGGTCATGAAGCTTTCAGCACAAGTATTTTTGAAATGTCGGGTGACAAACGAATACAGGTAGTCTCCGGAATTTCCGAGTTGGCAAACTATTCCGAAATTACCGGTCTGACCTCATCTACGAGTGACTACCACACCGAGAGCTACATCGGTCGCGCCAATTACGATTTCGACGGCAAGTATCTGGCTTCGTTCTCTTATCGTGCCGACGGCTCCTCAAAATTTTATAAGGAT
The DNA here is from genome assembly GCA_031289145.1 of Dysgonamonadaceae bacterium. Classification (GTDB taxonomy): domain Bacteria; phylum Bacteroidota; class Bacteroidia; order Bacteroidales; family Azobacteroidaceae; genus Azobacteroides. The sequence goes on from JAITQA010000122.1 coordinate 9,098, forward strand.
ACACGTTGGGGTTCGTTCTGGTCTGCCGGTCTGGCATGGCGCATAGAAAGGGAAAGTTTCATGAAAAATATCAAATTTATTGACTTGCTCAAACTCCGCGCTTCCTACGGTGAAGTGGGTAACGACAGCGGCATAGGTTATTTCGCATGGCAGTCGCTTTATTCGATGTATCCTAATGCAGGAGTGCCGGGTTATGCTGCAACCGCGCTCGGCAACCGTAATCTACAATGGGAAACTAACGTAAATACCGATGTAGCCCTGGAATTTGGATTCTTCAATCGCTTTACCGGTACTGTCGAGTACTTCGAAAAACAATCGGATAACATGTTGTATAATGTGCCTTTGCAGCCTTCAAGCGGTTTTACTTCAAGAGATGAAAACGCTTTTTCGATGAGAAACAGAGGACTGGAAGTAGAATTAGCAGTTGATATTCTGAAGAAATACAACGGATTCAGTTGGAAATTGCGTGCCAATGCCACCCATTTCAAAAACAAAGTTCTTGATATGCCCGTTGAGCCTTATAGAAACGGCACTAAGCGAATTGAGACCGGTCATTCGATTTATGACTACAATCTGCGTCATTTTATCGGCGTAAATCCCACAGATGGTTTGACCATGTACACACCTGACCCGACATTATCGGAAGAAGTATTAAAAAAGTTGCCAAAGTTCGCAAACGCAGCCGGTGACAGCATAATGTACACTACCGACTATAACCAAGCCGGTTATTTCTGGGTTGGCAAGAATGCTACGCCTAAAGTGTACGGCGGTATATCGACGGATATTTCTTACAAAGACCTCACCCTGACTGTTCGTGCAAGTTATCAGTTTGGCGGTTGGACTTACGACTCCAATTATGCGACTTTGATGACGTATTCGAGCACTTCCTACGGTCGCACCTTCCATACGGACATACTTAAACGCTGGCAAAAAGAGGGAGACATCACCGATGTGCCGCGTATGGACGGTACGGATGCGGTTGCTACCAATCAGGCTGCGGCCAATACGGACAAATGGCTTGTAAGCAATGATTACTTTGAATTAACGGCAGTAAGTCTCAACTATACATTGCCGAGGTCAATAACCAAAGCCCTGAACGTACAGAGAGTATCTATCTGGGGCAATGGTGAACTACTCTATCGTTATACGAAAAGAAAAGGCCTGAATGTGCGTTACGCATATAACGGAACGGTTGATGACGGTTATCTTCCTGCAACCGTTTATACAGTAGGTTTAAATATTACTTTTTAATTAGATAAAAATAAGATATATGAAGAAGTTTGCTTTATTTATTATCACTTTATTAGCGTCGTATTCATGCAGTTCCGATTTCCTGGAAACTTACTCTACGACGCGCGTAGACGAAAGTGTCGTGTTACTGAATACAGCTAATGCACAAATGGCATTGGACGGCGTTTTCAAAAGAATGTACTGGAACGGAAGTTCTCAAAATTACATGGGTTATGAGACCATGCTTGTGATGAGCGACCTGATGGGAGAAGATATTCTGTTCGGCGCCAGCACAACATTATTCCTGCAATCCTATAACTGGAGTATTCACCGCAATATTACAAGTGCGATGATGAATTACTGTTTCAGGTATCATTACGAGATTATTGCGAATGTAAACCTGATTATTCAGGGGATTGACAATGCCGACGGCAACCAGATAGATAAAGACCATATCAAAGGCAAAGCCCTTACGATACGCGCCGCACACTATTTCAATCTGGTACGCATGTGGGCTATACGCTACAATGCCGGTACAGATAACACCCAGCTCGCTGTGCCACTGATACTTGATACCGAAACAGGTTCCGATCCGCAACCGCAGGCCACCGTCGAAGAAGTCTATAAAGCAATCAACGACGATCTTGAGGCTGCTATTGAACTGCTCGAAGGCGTGCCTACCCGCGTGAACAAAATACATCCCAATCAAAGCGTCGCTAACGGCTTGAAAGCTCGTGTTCTGCTGTCGATGGGACGTTGGGAAGACGCCGCTGAATATGCCCGTAAAGCCCGTACAAGCGAATTTAAATTGTCGGCAACCATATTTACCGAAACGCCGGGACGTTTCTGCGACCAGTCAAATTCGGAATGGATGTGGGGTACAAAACGTATTCAGGCTGAAGACCAGGGCTTTTCTTCGTTACAGGTATTCTTCGGAAATGCCAATGCCGTTACTTCGCGCAATGGTCCCAAATGTATCTACAACCATCTCTATCACAGAATAAGCGATACCGATATACGTAAAGGCATGTTCGCGGCAACCAAGGAAATTGCCATGGGCCCGACGTTCTCCAGACCACAGGAATCGACCTCCGTCCCGGCTTACTACAACAACAAGTTCATGTTGCCCAACCATGGCGATCCGCAGGTCGACTGCCCTTACATGCGCGTATCCGAAATGTATCTGATGGAAGCTGAAGCGCTTGCCCGTCTTGGCAAAAATGCCGAAGCACAGCAGGTATTGTACGACCTGATTATAACACGCGACCCTGCTTATAAGAAATCGACCGCTACAGACAACGCTCTCGTCGAAGAGGTATTGCTTCATCGCCGTATCGAACTCTGGGGCGAAGGCTTCCGCTATTACGACCTCAAGCGACTGAACGCGCCGCTGAACAGAAATCTGACGGCTACACTGCCCGACGGCAAAACCGAAGCGACGAACCATAGCATATCTATAGCGCAGATAATGGAAGTGCCCGCCGGCGATAAAACATGGCAGTTTCTGTTTTCCGACAACGAAACAGATAATAATCCGTATATTGTTCAAAACGAGTTGTAAGACAAGAGACAAAATACCCTGAAAAACACAATCTAATCAGGCCGCTAAGTAGCAAAGATATGTCAACCGGGAACCCCGTTTCGCGTATCTTTGCATCTTTGCGGTTAAAAAAAAGAAGTATGACACAATGACACAACAAAAGAAAAGTTTCCGTTTACCCCTTTATATGCAAATCCTGCTGGGAATGATTGTCGGGATTGTACTTGGAATTATCGCTTTACAATTCGGAAGCGGTATTAAATTTATCAAGGACTGGATTTATCCCTGGGGGCAACTCTTTATCCGGCTTTTGCAATTGATTGCCGTTCCGTTGGTAATCGTATCGCTTGTCAAGGGAATGATTGGGTTGAAAGACATTACCGCTTTTTCACGGATGGGTTGGAAGGCCCTTGTCTTCTATCTTTTCACCTCAATCCTTGCCGTCTCCATCGGTCTTTCGGCAGGGCTGCTCGTGAAACCCGGAAAAATTGTGGATAAAACAAAGGTGGAACATATACGGGAGGCCTACGAAACAGTGGCAGCCGAAAAAGAATTAGTCGCCGAGCAATCGAAAGAAAAAGGCCCTTTGGCTTTTATCGAAGACATTGTTCCGAATAATATCTTCTCCGCAGCTGCTGAAAACGGCCGCATGTTGCAAGTGATATTTTTCATTCTTTTCTTCGGATTGGCCGCCTTAACCATCCCGCCTGACAAAATCAAGCCGGTAGTCGTCTTCTTTGACGCCCTTAACGATATTATCCTCCGGATGGTCGATTTTGTTATCCGGTTTGCACCTTACGGCGTGACGGCGCTGATGGCCGGTATTGTAGTAGATTTCGGAGGTGATATCAGCATTTTTTCCGCTTTGGGCGTTTATGCCTTGTGTATTGTAGGGGCATTGCTGCTGCTTATGTTTTTCTTCTATCCGCTGATTGTGCATCTCTTTACAGACGTAAGCGTGAAAAAATTCCTGCAATCCATGTATCCGGTGCAATTGTTTGCCTTTACCACCAGCAGCAGTGCGGCCACCTTACCGCTGACAATGAATGTGGTGGAGAAAAAATTGGGCGTATCGCAGGAAATCGCTTCTTTTATCCTGCCGGTAGGCGCAACAATCAATATGGACGGAACCAGTTGTTACCAGACCATAGCAGTTCTATTTATCGCGCAAGTACTTGGAATAGAATTGAGTATAAGTCAAATGCTTGTCGTAGTGGGCATGTGTATAATCTCTTCCATTGGCACCCCGGCTATTCCGGGCGGCAGCTTCGTGATTCTGAGCATTGTACTCACTTCGGTAGGTATACCGGCCGAAGGTTTAGCCCTGATTCTGGGAATCGACCGCCCCTTGGATATGTTGCGCACATCGGTGAATGTAACGGGTGATTCGGTGATTGCCTCTTTTTTAAATAGCGCCCCTAAGAAAAGTCTTTAATTTTGGTAGAACTTTTTGATACCTTACATATTTTTTATTTGCCTGTGGATTATATCAATTATTTCATGTAATTTTGGGCATTGAAATTAAATTGAAAATACGAAATGGAAAAAGTTTTTGTCAGCGGCTGTTATGATATGCTCCACAGCGGCCATGTGGCTTTTTTTGAAGAAGCCGCTACCTACGGTGATTTGTATGTAGGCCTCGGATCAGATAAAACTTTGTTTGAATTGAAAGCGAGAAGACCTTTTAACAATGAGCAGGAAAGGTTGTACATGGTGAAAGCCTTGAAATTCGTAAAAGATGCCTGGATTAACAGCGGTGGCGGTATCATTGACTTCTTAGCGGAAATAACAGCCTTGAAACCGGATATTTTCTTTGTGAACAGCGATGGGCATAGTACGCTTAAAGAGGAATTGTGCAAAGACTTAGGAATTGAGTACGTAGTAAGTAAAAGACTTCCCCACGGCAGTCTTCCGGTTCGTTCTACTACCGCTTTGCGTGAAGAATGTAGAATACCGTACCGCATCGACTTGGCAGGCGGATGGCTTGATCAGCCTACAGTCAGCCGTTTATGTCCCGGTCCGGTTTTGACTATTTCCATTGAACCCGATTATGATTTCAACGACAGGAGCGGGATGTCGACCAGTTCCCGTAAAAAAGCAATAGAGTTGTGGCAGGTGGATATTCCCATAGGCGACAGGGAAAAGTTGGCAAAGACGCTTTTTTGTTTCGAAAATCCGCCGGGTACACAATATGTCAGCGGTTCACAAGATTCCTTAGGCATCGTATTGCCGGGCCTGAACCGTTTGGATTACAATGGAGATTTCTGGCCTTCACAAATAGAGAATGTACTTGACAATGACCTGCTGACATGGATTGAGTCACATATCTGGTTGATTTCTTTGTATCCGCGCCGGGAAAATTACGACGTTTTGGCCAATACCAACATACAGCTGGAAAGTGTAAAAGCGCTCAGTGAGGCTGCCTGTTCATGTTGGGAAGCGCTGTTGGCGAAAGATCTCCGGAAATTCGGCGAGTCTGTGCGCAAAAGTTTTGAGGCCCAGATAAAAATGTACCCGAACATGGTCTCAAAAGATATTTTCGAAGTTTTAGCTAAATATAAAAATCAAGCTTTGGGTTGGAAATTGAGCGGAGCCGGTGGTGGCGGATACCTGATATTTATAGGCGAAAAACCTTTGGAAAATGCCATACAGATAAGGATACGCAAAGGGGAATAAAATAAAAATTGTCGTATCGTCATTGTAAACGGCTTTGGATTAATTACGATTTACAGATGCTGGTGGCGGATGCCCCAGAGTTAATTTTATTTAATTCTTCCTGAATTGTTTTTTTTATGCCTACCTTTGTGAAAAAATAAAAAGTATCCCTTTATGCTGAAGAGGCTAACATTTCCAATCCTCTCATTATTGCTTTTCTCGTATTGTTCACAAGAAAAGCCGGAGATTCGGGTTGTTTGTGAAACAACACCGACGGGGAATTTTTTAATTAAATGGGAAACATTTCCTCCCATAAACGGATTGGTAAAAATATATGAATCATCCAAACCGGACTCTTTCAACATTGCTTTCCCTATAGCAGAAACGGAAATAAATAAGGGCTTCTCAAGTGTTTTGTCGGTACGTACCTTTGGTAGAAGTTATTTCAAACTGGTTTTTGACGATAAATATTCGGTAATTACCGCCGAACGTGTTGTGCCAATGCAGTTTTTATACAATTTCAGAGACTTGGGCGGCTACTACACCCTTGAAGATCGACAAACCAGATGGGGAAAGCTATATAGATCCAGTTCATTGGCTCAGGCCGGTTTATATGATCTGAGAAAATTAGACAATCTGGGTGTTAAAACAGTTATTGATTTCAGAACGGAAAAGGAAAGATTCGACGAACCTTCTGAATACGCAAACGGACAACTCGTTAATCTGCCTTTACGTTGTAAGTCCCAGATATTTTTTCTACATAAAATATTGTCCAAAGAAATGAGGAAAGGAGATGTGATGATCGGATTGCAAGATGCGATGGCGTCTCTCTTGGAGGATAATGCCGATTATTTTATTGAAATGTTTAACATTTTGTTAGACGAAAATAATTATCCGGTAGTAATGAATTGTTCTATGGGAAAAGATAGAAGTGGCATTGCTTCGGCGCTTATTCTGGCTGCTTTGAATATTGACAGGGAAAGTATTTTTAACGATTTCCTTCTATCAAACAGTCTGATTAACTATAATTTATACGATCCTTTTTTACGTGCAAATTCGGAACTGTATGAGCAGGATCCGGATGTGCAGGAAACGATGACCGCTATGCTTCGATCACACAAAGAAACACTCTCATGGGCTTTCGAAACAATAGCGAAAAAATACGGTTCCATAGACAATTATTTGGAACAGGAATTGAAACTGACCCATAAAAAACGGGAAAAACTAAAAGAAATAATGCTTTATTGATAAACTCAACGAAATAAAGCGTACCTTTGCGCAATTTTTATAATAAGATACATCCATTTTGAAGACATTTGAAGAATTAGGTCTTGTCCCGGATATTGTCCGGGCAATCAGTGAATTGGGATACGAAAGCCCCATGCCGGTACAAGAGGAAGTGATTCCCTATCTCCTCGGCAACAACAACGAAGTAATAGCGCTCGCTCAAACAGGAACAGGCAAAACAGCTGCATTCGGCTTACCGCTCCTGCAAGAAATCCAAATAAGCAATACGCAACCGCAGGCAGTCATCCTCTGCCCTACCAGGGAGTTATGCCTGCAAATCGCCGACGATCTTGTCGATTATTCCAAATACCTGACCGGACTGAAAGCGCTCCCGGTTTATGGCGGCTCAAGCATAGAAAGCCAGATCAAAGCGCTCCGACGCGGCGTCCACGTCATTGTGGCTACGCCCGGACGGTTGATTGACTTAATCAACCGGAAAACCGTTGATCTGAAGTTTGTGCGAAACGTAGTGCTCGACGAAGCCGATGAAATGCTGAATATGGGCTTTTCGGAAAGTATCGACGAAATACTGTCCTTCGTCCCGCCGGAACGGAATATGTTGCTCTTCTCGGCTACAATGCCGGAAGGTATCGCCCGTATCGCAAAAAAATACATGCGCACGCCGAAAGAAATCATTATCGGACGGAAAAACGAAGGCGCACAAAATGTAAGGCATCTCTACTATATGGTCAATGCAAGAGACAAATATCTTGTATTGAAACGAATAGCCGACTATAATCCGAATGTTTACGGTATTATTTTCTGCCGTACCCGGAAAGAAACCCAGGAAATTGCCGACCTGCTGATCAAAGACGGTTACAATGCCGACTCTCTGCACGGCGACCTTTCCCAAGCACAACGCGATTATGTAATGCAAAAATTCCGTCTGCGTAATGTTCAATTGTTGGTGGCTACCGATGTAGCTGCCCGTGGCTTGGATGTAGACGACCTTACCCACATCATCAACTACGGCTTACCCGATGACGTCGAATCCTATACCCATAGGAGCGGGAGAACCGGAAGAGCCGGAAAAACAGGCACTTCCATTGCTATTATCCACTTGAGGGAAAAGCATAAAATTAAAGCTATTGAAAAAATAATCAACAAAAAATTCGAGCAGGGAACGATACCTTCCGGTAAACAGATTTGCGAAAGGCAACTTTTCAGTTTTGTCGACAAAATAGAAAAAGTGAGTGTCAATGAGGAAGAAATTCAAAATTTCATGCCGTCTATTTACCGCAAATTGGATTGGTTGGACAAGGAAGATGTGATTAAACGGCTTATTTCACTCGAATTTAACCGGTTAATAGATTATTACCAGGAAGCCGGAGAAATCGAATCGCCTCAGGAAGGTGGTTTGAAAAGGGAGAAAGACAACACACTGCGAAAAACCGGGAAAGGTAATGGAAAGGGGACAGGACGTGCTTCGGAAGCAGGATTCTCCCGTTTATTTATCAATCTGGGAAAGTCGGACGGGATACGTCCGCAATCGGTTATCGGTCTGTTAAACGATAATATATCCGGCAGGAAAGTGGATATCGGTAGAATTGATTTGCTGAAAAACTTCTCTTTCTTCGAAGTAGCTGAAGTCGACCGAGACCGCGTGATTCAAAACTTGGACGGTATCAAAGCTTTTGGCCGGAAAATTGCCGTTGAATCCGCTCAACCTTCTCCTTCGGATAGCCGAAAAAAGCAAATAGAAGGGAAAGATCGTAAATTTTCAGGAGAAAAATTCAGATCAAACGACAGTTGGAAGCGCAAAGACGAACGTGAAGCAAAACCGGAACGCAAAAAAAGCGAGTGGAAAACAAAAGAAAAAAAAGGAAAAACGGCGAAAAAATAATCCCTGTTATAATTTTTCCGAAAGATTTTGCTTTGATTGGTAAAAAATAGGAAAGTAAGATCGGAATATTTTTTGAAAATCCAAATAAATTTGTAACTTTGTCGCCGCAAAACATTGTCCTGTGGTGTAACGGTAGCACATCGGATTCTGGTTCCGCTTGTCCGGGTTCAAATCCTGGCAGGACAACATGAAAAAAAGCAGTAAGCGCTAAGTTTAAGCGCCCAACGATATTTTCTATTCTGCTTTCCGTAGGAAAGCAGAATAGACATGAAAAAAGGCTGTTTTTTTATTTATTTCTTCTCTTATTTCTCAATCCTAAGCCTTGCATCTACTGCGATAATACCTTGCTCTGTTGCCAATAACGGATTGATATCCAATTCTTTGATTTCAGTAGCAAAACGGAGTAATGCCGAGAGATGCACAATAATCTTCGCAAATTGATTTTCATCAATTCCTTTTTGTCCGCGCGCGCCTTTGAAAACGTTGTATCCTTTCAGGGAACGAATCATTGATAAGGCTTCTTCGGTGGCAAGCGGAGCCAAACCGGATGCTATATCTTTGAATATTTCCACAAATATACCGCCTAAACCGCAGAGTACAATATGTCCGAATTTTTCTTCGTACTTGGCGCCGGCAAACAGTTCTATACCTTTCAACATCGGCTGAATCATAACTGCCTCCGCACCGGGAATTTCCATTAGTCTCCCGAATTCGAAATCCAAATGTTCCTTTGAACGGATATTCAATACCACACCGCCTACATCTGATTTATGAACCGGGCCTACTACTTTGGCTACTATCGGGTAATGCGCTTTTTCCGCAAAAGCGCAGATTTCGTCCCAATTATCGGATACCAAATCTTCTACCATAGGGATTCCGGCCGCTTTGAACAACTCCTGTACATGCTTAGGCGCAATATATCCCGATTGTGGAATGCTATCAATAATTCTACGAATCATGGGAACATCAACTCCTTTCAATTCCAGATTGTTAGACAAAGGATGCGGTGTTTTCAGCACTTTTATCAGCGCATCGGCCAGGCCTACTTCGTCGCTGAAATTCACATGTCCTTTTTTAACAAAAAAATCTGTTTCATCCCAAGCTGTACTTACCGAAGGCAATACAGGGAAAATCGGTTTGGTGCAGGATTTCATTTTTTGGTCCAACACTTCGTAAGCCTCGTAAACACGGGTCAATCCGGGGCTACCGAAAATAACGGCAATCCCATCGATATTGGTAAATTTGGATTCGCAATAGTCAATTGCAATAGCCAAATGTTCGGGGCCTCCTGTCCCGATGATATCAATAGGATTGCTGACGGACGAACCCGGGAGCAGTTGCTTTTTTAATTTGTCGGCAATGGAAGTACCCGATAATTGCGGAATTTCCATACCTCCTTTGGCCAGTGCATCGGTCAGAATAACGGCTGGGCCGCCGGCATGGGTCACAATGGCTATGTTCTTACCTTTCAATTCTTTCAAAGTGAAAACAGCGCCGACAGTTGCCAATTCTTCCCGACTAAAACAGCGTACAACTCCGGCTTTCCGGAACAAGGCTTCTACAGCCAGGTCAGGATTGGCCATGGCGCCTGTATGAGAGGATGCCGCCCTGCTGCCCGACTCGGATGTCCCGGATTTAATCGCTGCAATCCGACAACCTTTACGAATCAGGGAACTGGTGCATTCGAGCAGCTTATCCGGGTCTTTTATGCTTTCTATATACAAGAGTTTAATTTTGGCATCGGTTTCCGGATTGAAGTTATTATCCATATATTCCAAAACATCTTCCACTGAAATTTGCGCAGCATTACCGATTGACCATACTGAGTTGAAACGCAGCCCCATCCGAATGGAAGACTCCATGATAAATAAAGCGGTTCCTCCCGAACTGGATATCATATCCACACCCATATTGTCCATTTCCGGTATAGGCAAAGTAAATAAACTGTGGTGATAACGATTCAATATCCCGATACAATTCGGCCCAATCAGGCTGGCGCCTGCATTATTGATTACCTCAACAATCTTTTTTTCCATTTCGCCGCCTTCGTTGGTTTCCTCTCCGAATCCGGCCGTATACATGATAAAAGCTTTTACGCCTTTTTCCTGCGCCAATACTGTAATAGTTTCCAAACAAGTCTTCGCCGGAATGGAAATAATGGCCAAATCCGTTTGTGGAATATCTTTTACGTCATGGTAACTCTTCAGACCTTGCACTTCGCTTTCTTTCGGATTTACCACATAAATATTGCCCTTATATTCGCCATTCAAGATGTTACGTATGCAATTACCTCCGGGTTTGGATGTTTTGTTGGATCCGCCTACTACTACAATACTTTTTGGATTAATTAGTTCTTGATTAATCATAAAATTTTATCTTTGTTTTACTATTATTTTGTTCAAATATACCAAAATTTATTTTATTTCCCATCCCAAAGCGCTTGCACCTAATACAGCTGCATCGCTTTCCGGCAATTCGGATAACAAGAGTTTTGTTTTCCCTTTGAATATGCCTAAAGAATGTTCAATCATAGCTTCTTGAATCGGATCAAAGATAAATTTACCGGCTCTCGCTAAACCGCCGAACAAAATAATGGCTTCAGGACTTGAAAAAGCAATAAAGTTGGCAAAAGCTTCTCCCAGAATTTGGCCGGTATATCTGAAAATATCAATAGCTACCTTGTCGCCTTTTACAGCGGCATCGTAAACATCTTTAGACGTGAGGTTGTCTACATGGGCGTATTCGGTCAGAATGGTTTTTATTTTTCCTTCTTCAACGAATTTTCGGGCTGTCCGTGCTACGCCGGTAGCAGAAGCATAAGCTTCGAGGCAACCTTTGCGACCGCAACCACAGAGACGTCCATTTTCTTTTTCAACGATGACATGTCCCAATTCACCGGCAAAACCATCATGGCCGTAGACTACCTGTCCGTTGATGACAATACCGCTACCGACGCCGGTACCCAAGGTAATCATGATGAAATTTTTCATCCCTTTGGCTACGCCGTAAGTCATTTCACCTATTGCTGCCGCATTGGCGTCATTGGTTAAAACAGTCGTAATACCGGTGGCATATTCTACCATTTTAGCAAATGGAATGTTTTTCTCTTTCGCCCATCTTACATTAGGGGCGTCTTCGATGGTGCCGGCATAGTAGTTTCCGTTAGGAGCGCCTATCCCTATACCGTTGAATTTTTCTTTTCCACCTGCTTTTTCAATAATAGCAATTAATTCCGGCGCTAAAACAGCAAGATAAGCTTCTGCTGTTTCATAATTGCCGGTAGAAATTTTACCGGAATCAACAATTTCACCTCTCGCATCTACAACTCCGAATACAGTGTTTGTTCCGCCGATATCAACGCCAAGTACATACGGTTTATCCATGATACTAATTTTTAATGTTTGTTTTTTGAATTATCTTCTACAAATATACTATGTTTTTTTGTATTTCTATCTATTTTTTGCAAAAAAAAACAGATTGTCCAAAAAGTCTTTTGAAATGATGCTTCAAAAGGCTTTTCGGACAATCTCCCCACTTACTTTTTCAGTAAGAAATTTACCCTGGTATTATTGCTTCCGACGGACAAACATCCGCACAAGTACCACAGTCGGTACAAAGTTCCGGGTCAATCTTGTAGATATCACCTTCGGAAATAGCGCCTACAGGACATTCATCAATACAAGTCCCACACGCGATACAATCATCTGTAATTACGTAAGCCATTTCAATCTAAATTTAAATTAATAGACTGCAAAGGTAAAATAAGTTTTATTAAATCCCATAATTTTTGCTATTAAAAAATAATGAAAAGGCTTAGTTTATAATGATTCAAAATAAGCGCGTCTCGCTTAATGCATCCTTTAGCTTTTGATTATAAACGGTTATAATCTCCGACATTACTTCTTCAACACTTTGCAATTGGTGGAACAGAGAAGCTACCTGACCTATTTCCAACTCTCCTTCTTCCAGGTCACCTTCGAATATTCCTTTTTTTGCACGACCCTTGCCCAAGAGTTTCTGTAGCGCTTCCACTGTGGCGCCGCAAGCCTCGGCTGTTTCTACGGCAGACATGAAATCTCCTTTCACTAAACGTGTAGGAGCCAGCTTTTTCAGTAAAAGTTTGGTATCGCCCTCATTTAAATTCAAACACAATTGTTTAAAATTCTCGTGAGCCGAACTTTCTTTTGTCAGTGCAAAACGGGTGCCGATTTGCGCCCCTTCGGCGCCTAATGCCTGAATAGCCAACAAAGCCTCCCCGGTTCCTATGCCGCCTGCGGCTAACAAGGGAAGAGAAGTGACTTTTCGAACAGCGGGAATCAGACAAAGGCTTGTGGTTTCTTCTCTGCCGTTATGTCCACCTGCCTCAAAACCCTCTGCAACAATGGCGTCTACTCCTGCCTCCTCACATTTAACAGCAAATTTTGAACTACTTACTACATGCGCTACGGTGATGCCCCGTTCTTTCAGAAATCCTGTCCAAGCCTTGGGATTTCCGGCTGAAGTAAAAACTATTTTCACCCCTTCTTCCACGATTAAGTGCATAAGGGTTTCTATTGCAGGATACATCAACGGGACATTGACCCCAAAAGGCTTATCCGTCGCAGCTTTGCACTTCCTGATATGCTCCCGGAGCGTTTCGGGATGCATAGAGCCTGCTCCCAAAAGGCCTAAGCCACCGGCATTGCTGACGGCTGACGCCAAACGCCACCCACTACACCAAACCATTCCGCCTTGTACAATGGGATAGGTAATCTTGAACAATTCACAAATTCTATTCATGTTTATTTTTTTTGAAAGACAAATATACGACAAAACATACAGGGATTTTTTACCTGTTCGTAATATTTGTGCAGTTTGCATTCATTATCTCTGCAAACGCTGCAAATTCGGCAGCACTGGCAAAACGGTCTTCGCTAAACTCATAGCGGTCGTTGTTGTTGGTATAGATAATCACTTGCTTCCCTTCGTCTTCATCATCCTTGTGCCATAATTCTTTCACATCGGTAAAAGCTACCCAAATTCGCTTGTCTTTACCTTGTGGAAAAGTGATGCCGTTGTCTTCTGCCTCAATGGGATTTGGATTTTTGGATGACGCTTTGGCGCTACTGTACTTGTAAAAGGCATACACGATGAACAATACTGCGCAGAAAGCAAGAATGTACATACTGTTGGGATATGCCAACAAACGCAAGTTTTTGAAGGCTATACCATACTTAAAAAACCACGATAACACCGCCAGAACAATAAAAACAATGGCAGGGTAACAATAACTGAATGCAAATTTTTCTTTGTAAATAAATGTCTGTTTCATACTTTTTCTTTTTTTAGTTTGACAATGTAAATTAACAAGTTGCAAAAATACATAAAAATTTTCAAAATTTCAAGTACGTAAAGTTAAGTCCACTGTTTTTATTTCTTCAATCTTTTTTCGTAACTTTGTCTCGTGACACATTAGCATATTATATTTACGTATGAAACATTTCAGCATTATCTGCACTATTTGCCTGCTGGCCGTGTTTACGGCGAATGCGGCACAGGTCGATTCGATTGCCGTAGAAAGCGAAGCGATGAAGACAAGTATCAAAGCCATCGTTATCCAATCGGATAAGGCGCTACAAGGGCAAACTTGCCCGGTTATTTACCTGTTGAACGGCTATAGCGGAAACGAAAAACAATGGCCGGGAATCAAACCCGATCTGCCCAAAATCGCCGATGAAAACGGCCTGATTTTTGTGTGTCCCGATGGAAAAAACAGTTGGTATCTGGACAGTCCCTTAGACAAGACTTCACAGTACGAAACATTTATTTCTTTCGAACTCGTCGCTTACATCGACCAAAACTACCAAACGATTGCCGACCCTCAGCACCGGGCAATTACCGGACTCAGCATGGGAGGACACGGGGCTTTGTTTAATGCCTTCCGCCACAAAGATATTTTCGGAGCAGTCGGCAGTATGAGCGGCGCGGTGGATATTCGCCAGCGTGGCGATAACTTCGGTTTGGTGCATTTGTTGGGCGACATTACCAAAAATCCGGAAACATGGGAGGTACATTCCGTGCTGAACCAAATCGAAAAAATAGCCAGCGGCGATTTAGCCATCATTTTTGATTGCGGCGTAAGCGATTTTTGTTTCCCGCTGAATGAGGCTTTAAACAAAGCTCTTTTGGAAAAGAAAATCGACCATGACTATATCACGCGGCCGGGCGAACACAATGCAACTTACTGGAAAAACGCCATAGATTACCAAATTTTGTTTTTCTGCAAGTTCTTCAACAAAGGCAAATAAGATGCTGCATTGCGCTTGCTTGTTTTCCGTTATTTTGATGATTTACCGGCAAAGTTGCTAATTGTATCCATCCATTGCGGTATCTCAATATGCTGGGGACAATGCTCCGCACATTGGTTGCATTGTGCACAATGATGCGCCTGTTTTTCTTCTCCGAGGATTCTGTATTCTATTTCGAATACAAAATCATTCATGCTCCGTTTATTTACCTTTCCTGTAAGGTAATTATTGTAAATGGCAAAGACCCTCGGAATATCAATACCGGCAGGACAATCCATACAATACCGGCATGCGGTGCATGGAATGACGGCCGATGACCTGTATGCGGCTAATGCCTGTTCAATAACGGCGTATTCGCGCTTGTCAAGCGGCTTGAAATGTTCCATTGTTTGCACATTATCCTTTAGCTGGTCTATCGTTGACATACCGCTCAAAACGACGAATACTTCCGGAAGGGATGCTGCATATCGCAATGCCCATGATGCAATACTTGCTTCCGGTTTTTCTTTTTTGAATATTTCGACGGATTTATCGCATAAGGTTGCCAAGGAGCCTCCTCTAACAGGTTCCATCACAACGACAGGAATGCCGTTGTCTTTCAGAATCCGGTATTGCAGGTCTGCGTTTTGAAGTTCCCAATCCATATAATTCAATTGGATTTGGGCAAAGTCCCATTCGTATTTTTTTACGATTTTTGCCAACAATTCCGGTTTGTCATGGAAAGAAAAACCCAAATGGCGTATTTTCCCTTGGCGTTGTTTTTCTTTGATTATTTCGTATATTTTAAAAAATTCCACTTTTTGCAAATGCGCCTCATTCATATTATGCAATAAGTAGAAATCGAAATAATCCGTGCGGCATTTTTTCAATTGTTCCTGAAAGATACGTTCCACATCCTCCTCGGATGAAACGAATACCACCGGCATTTTGGTTGCCAGATTGAAGCTATTGCGCGGATATTTCGACAGCGCTTCACCGGCAAAGGATTCCGATTGCCCTTCGTGATACATATAAGCCGTATCAAAATAATTTATGCCGTGTGCAATGGCATAATCAACCATTTCCTGCGCTTTTTCTTTGTCAATAGCATTGTTTTCGTTTTCTATCAAAGGCAAACGCATGCAACCAAAACCCAATAAAGAGATGGGTTCAATCCTGTTTTTGTACCTTCGTGTTTCCATGATTGATACTGATAATGTCTTTAAAAATTGTAAGTCAATCCAAGTCCCAGAATTTCTTTGAATTGAACTTTCTTGATTTCATCGTCGTAATAACGAAGCGTAGTATTCAGCGTAGCCGTAAGTAATTTGTTTAATTTATAGCTTAGCAGCAGGTTTAAATTGGTATCAATATTTCCAAAATCCTCATTATAAGGTGTAAATAAGTTTAAAGAGGCTATAAGCTTAAGGTTTTCGGAAATAGTTTGGCTTGTACTTGCCAAAACATAAGCGCCGGTCTCGAACCTTAGTTTCTTACCCTCTTTTACGCCGAAAGCGCCGATGTTTGACAGCGAATCATCTAAAACAAATATTGCTCTTTGCGCCAGTGGAGAGAGAAATAAAGCATAATCAGACTGTTTGTAAGAGAGACCCAATGCGGCATCTAAGTAAGCAGGGGCTAAGAGATTGGAAATGTGATGCGTCTTATCCGGATAATTATATCCCTTTGAAAACTGTGAATAAAAATTCAACAAAAAGGCAGCTGCCCATCTGGACGAAACTTTATATCCGGCAATCGAAGTAAGATTCAACTTATCGGTAGCTTTTTGCCAATCGGTAGAAGAAGAATAGACCATTCCGTATTCTGCGGATAAATTGTTATCCCAAAACCACTTATTTTTCAGATAATTGGCAGACGCATTGAGGATAAAATTACCGGAAACGGTGTTATTGCCTCCTGCTACCCAATTGTTGAGAGAGGTCTGGCCGAAAGTAATTCCGGCAATACCTGAACGTTTCCACCCTTGCAGGGTATCTTTCGGCGCATAATTTGACAGATTGTCTACAGCAGTTTTGTCTTGGGCAGTTATACAAGTAAATAAGCCCATAATGAAGAAAAACAAAATTAAGGAAATTTTTTTCATTGGAATAATAAATTTATAAAATTAAACATTGAAACGGAAGTGCATGATATCTCCATCTTGCACTACGTATTCTTTACCTTCAATACTGAGTTTGCCGACATCTTTGCAGGCGTTTTCCGAACCGAGTTGAATATAATCGTGGTATTTAATCACTTCTGCGCGGATGAATCCTTTTTCAAAATCAGTATGGATAACTCCTGCACACTGAGGCGCTTTGCTTCCTTTCAGATAGGTCCATGCGCGAACTTCCTGCGGGCCTGCGGTGAGGAAAGTTTCCAAGTTCAACAATTTATAGGCAGACTTGATTAAGCGGTTCACTCCGGACTCTTCCAGTCCCAATTCGCTGAGGAACATTTCACGTTCTTCATACGTTTCAAATTCGGCTATTTCCGATTCGATTTTCGCTGCTACAATCAATAATTCAGCTTCTTCGTCTTTAATGGCTTCCCGGATATTTTCTACATAGTGGTTGCCGGAAACAGCAGAGGCTTCATCTACATTGCATACGTACAAGACAGGTTTGTTGGTGAGCAGGAATAAGTCGTGAGCCGCTTTTTGTTCGTCCTTTGTTGCTAACTTGACGGTACGGGCTGCTTTTCCCTGTTCAAGCGCCGTTTTGTATTTCAACAATACATCCAGCACCAATTTCGCTTGTTTATCGCCGCCGGTTTGCGCTTGTTTCTGCACTTTATTGATTCGGGATTCCACCGTTTCGAGGTCTTTCAGTTGCAATTCATAGTCGATGATTTCCTTGTCTCGCAAAGGGTTAATCAATCCGTCCACATGTGTTACATTATCATCATCGAAACAGCGCAAAACATGCAGGATAGCATCTGTTTCGCGGATATTAGCCAGAAATTTATTGCCCAGACCTTCACCCTTACTTGCGCCCTTCACCAATCCGGCTATGTCGACGATTTCCACCGTAGTAGGTACAATTTTCTGTGGATGAACCAATTCCGCTAATTTGTTCAGACGTTCATCCGGCACGGTAATCACACCCACATTGGGTTCTATCGTGCAGAAAGGAAAGTTAGCCGCTTGCGCCTTTGCATTGGACAGACAGTTGAAAAGTGTTGATTTACCCACGTTCGGTAATCCTACGATGCCGCATTGTAAAGCCATTTTGTTTAAATGTTTATTAATTTGTTTGCAAAGATAATCATTTTCCATAACTTTGTTCTGTAGCATATTTAAAATAATTCATTAAATTTGCAGGCAAATTAAAATCATTTTGCATAATGAGAAAGATATTGATTCTGATTTCCCTGCATTTTGCTGTTTCTCTACAGGCAAATGATTTGAATTATGGTCTTTATTTCAACTCGTATGAAAAGACAAGCAAAGACCGCACATCCTTGGTCTTGAATAATGGCGAGGCTTTGGCTATGAAAGACGGACTGACACTGTCCTTTGATTTATTTATCAGAAAAGAAATTGTATTTGGCTATATTGTACGCATTATCAGTAATTCCGGAGAAAGCGTTTCGTTGAATTTCAGCGCCGAAGAAAAGGACCACCGTTACCCCAGTTTGATTGTCAACGAAAACTTTTATCCTATCTCCAATAAAATTGAATATGAAAACTGGTTTCCGGTCAGTATAAGGTTTTCTCCCCGGAAAGATTCTTTATACTTGTCCTACGGTACCCTACAAAAATCGTTTGATATAAAGTTTACTGACTGGAAAAATATTAAAATCTCATTTGGATGTTGCCCTTTCCCCGGATTTGGAACTATGGAACCGGCAGCAATGAATCTCCGGGATGTAAAAATCCGGGAGAAAGACAAACTAATACGGCACTGGGCATTAAAAGAGCATGATAATACGATTTGTTATGACCGGATAAACCATGTTCCGGCAACTACCCGAAATCCCTGCTGGATAATTGACAACCATACCAAATGGACTGAGATTTATACGGAAAAATTTGACTACAGCAACAACCCTCAATATACATTCGATGCAGAGAGAGAGCGCTTTTATATCGTGCCTGACGAAAAGACTGTACTTATATATAATCCTGTATCGAAAGAAGATAGCATTATTTATGTAAAAGAAGGATATCCGGCAGGAATCAGTACAAATGGACTGATTTATGACCATTTACATGATGAATTGGTTTCCTACAATTTAGATGACCAATCAATTTCCCGTTTCTCTTTCAAAGAACAGAAATGGAGCAGAAAAACCTTATACAATGATGACACCCGCTTCTGGCATCATACTGCATCTATCAATAACACAGACTCTACGCTCGTCACGTTTGGCGGATACGGGTATTATAAATATAAAAATGACTTATTCAAAATAAACCTGAATGACAATACTTGGGAACGGAACAAGATTTTAACGATAACTCCCAGATATTCTTCGGCATCCGTTATTGTAGACAATAAACTGTACATTTTTGGCGGACGCGGGTCGGAAACAAGTAAACAAGAAGTAAATCCTCAGTTTTATTATGATTTCTATTCGATTGATTTGAATACATACGAAGCAAAACTGCTGTGGAAAACACAAACGGAACCGAATTTCCTGCCCTGTGGAAATCTGATTTACAATGCAAAAGATTCCTGTTTTTATATGTTGACAAATATAGAAAACGGCACTTTGTTTCAGATAAATGCAAATAATCCTCAGATTAAAAAAGTCTCACTCGGAATAAAAGCCTCACTTGAAATAAGAGAAGTGATAGAGGCCGATTTTCCTTTTTATACCTTGTTCTTTTCTCCCCGGCAAAAGAAAATTTATGCCTTGTTCTGCGGCAATTATAAAATAGGAAAATCCAATATCACCTTATATGAAATTGAATACCCGCCACTCTCGCAAGAAGAAACACTCCAGAAAGCGCCGGAGCCAAATGGAAATTTCTTGTACATAAGTATCCTTGCCGGATTAATTGCTTTGTCGGCAATCGCACTATTCTTTGTGAAGCAGAAAAAGAGAAAAGCAAATCCTGAAGCAACAATGGCAGTAGATAGAGACGCCGGGAAACGGATCGTTACTGCGAAGAAAACCATTAACAAAGACAAACAGCGTATCAACTTATTAGGCGGATTCAATATCCGGGGTAAGAATGGAGAAAATATCACCTCCAATTTTACACCTATCCTGAAAAACTTACTATTATTGATCTTGCTATACAGTGAGATTGAAGAAAAAGGAATTAATGACAAAAAGATTGATAATCTGTTGTGGTATGACAAAGACAATAAGGCCGCTCGTAATAACAGGAATGTATCTCTGTCACGATTAAAGCTGTTGCTGGAAAACATAGGAGAGGTTACACTAATAAACAATGGCGGCTTCTGGAAGATTTCCTATGGAGAAAATACATTCTGCGATTACCATACCTCTTTTCAACTGATGAAAGCAATCAAGCTAAACAGTAATGATAAACAAAATGTATTGGAATTGTTGGAATTATTAATGTATGGGCCGCTTCTGCCCTATACACAGTTCGATTGGTTAGACAAATTCAAAAGTAATTATTCCAACGACGCCATCGACATTCTCTATAACCTGCTTTTGTCACAAGAAGTGATTAAAGATATCGAATTAGGCCTTCAAATTGCAGACACAATCTTTTTATTTGATTCCATAAATGAAGAAGCGCTTGGAATAAAATGCAGCATATTATATCATTCAGGCAAAAAAAGTTTAGCTAAAAGTGCATACGATACTTTTGCTAAAGAATATAAAATGCTATTAGGCGAAAATTTCAAATACTCTTTTTCGCAAGTTCTATCCAAAGTTTACAATGGTTAAGGCTATTTTTGCTTAAAAAGTAAAAAATCTGTTTTTAATACAATTTTAATAGATAAGTAATAATTGTTTTGATTATATTTTAATAATTAAAACGTACCTTTGGATTCGAAATAAAAAAATAATGCATTCATAAACTTGAATTTTTTTTCATGAAAACAATTACTAAATTAATAACGGCTGTATGTCTTTGTTGTATGTCTTGGAATATTTCAGGCGCTTCTTCCTATAAAGAGAACTTTCATAATTCGGCGATACCTCTTTCCGTTATCGGCCGTGGAAACTGCCGGGTAGAAGACGGCGTATTAAAATCAAAAGGAGCATATACCTGTTTTGGAGATAGAGAATCGGCAAATTACCGGATAACATTTAAGGCGAGGGCGCCTAAAGATGCCGGACAAGTTCAGATATGGGCGGGCTTCCGGGCAAATAATCGTTTCGACCGTTACGTCTTCGGGATGAAAGGCGGATTGCAGGATGACCTTTATCTCAGTCGCATGGGATACATGGGCGCTGACGAATTGTTGGATTTATCTCCCCTTGATTTTCATCCGGAAGTCGGCGAGTGGTATTATTTTAAATTAGAAGTTTGTGGAAACCGGATACGAATCTTCCTCAATGATGAAACCTTGCCGAGGATAGATGTAGTAGATGAAGACAGCCGTTATGCTCCTTCCGGACAGGTGACATTGGGCGGAGGATGGATTGAAACCGAATTTGATGATTTAACCATCGAACCCCTTGCTGCCGATGCATTGGCTAATATTCCGGTTGCCCTGTACACATTGACCGTTTCTCCCCGTGAGAAAGAAATGAAACGGAAAGCGGAACGAGCGGGCTATCAACCGGTGTCGGTCGGTAAGCTGGCTATTGCACGAACGGAAATCGCATTGAACGGCAATTGGTTATTCTTGCCCGATTATGAAGTAAAGGAAACCTTGCCCGCTAATCCGGAAACGAATGACGAGGCTTGGCATGTGATGAATGTACCTGATTTCTGGAATCCCATCCGCATCTGGTTGCACGGAGAAACGATGAACCGGAACAAGTTCCCCAAGGGAGTCTCCGATACCTATTACCAAAAAGAAACGGAACGTTGTGTATCCTATACTTTCGACTACAAGAAAACCAAGGCGGCATGGTACCGCCACTGGTTGGAACTTCCTGCCGGAATTGAGAATAAGACTGCCGAACTAATCTTTGACGCCGTTTCCAAAATGGCCGATGTATATGTGAACGGAACGCTGGTGACAACCCATATCGGTATGTTTGGTGAGGTTCGCGCCAACATTTCCAGTCATTTGAAGCCCGGAAAGAACCTGATTGCCGTTTTAGTGACCCGCGATTATGTCAAAGACATTGAGGAAGCCGATAAGGTGGTCGACGTTTCCGTGACTGTTCCCGTAACCAACAAGATGTTGAAAGACATCGCCCACGGATTCTATGGCGGCGACCCTGCCGGGATATGGCAGCCTGTCGCCTTGGTCATAACCAATCCTGTTAAGATAGAAGACGTATTCATCCGTCCCTCCTTAGATGGAGCCTCGTTCGATGTGACGGTCAGGAACTATTCAAATACCAAGAAGAAATTCAATCTCCGGACAGCTATCTTCGAAGAAGAAACGGACAATTTGTTCCACCGGGAAGAATCGCTATCGGGAATCGAACTGAAAGCCGGTGAAGAAAAACAGGTCACTTATACCATCCGGAACCTGAAACCTCGTTTGTGGACGCCCCATTCTCCCAATCTGTACGATTTCACCTTCACCCTGCTATCCGGCAATGAAGAAGAAGATGTGCTGAATATTCGTTCCGGCTTCCGAACATTTGAATCGAAAAACGGATTACTCTACCTGAACGGGAAACCCTATTGGTTGCGCGGCGGCAATCATACGCCGTTTGCGCTTGCCCCAAACGACGAAACACTTGCCCATAGTTTCTACCGGATCATGAAAGAAGGGAATATCGACGTTACACGTACCCATACAACACCTTACAATAAATCATGGATCAATGCCGCCGATGAAGATGGCATCGGAATCAGCCATGAAGGTACATGGCCTTGGCTGATGATCAAAAGTTCCATGCCCGAATCGTCTTTGATTGATCGCTGGGCGGATGAATATTTGAGCCTGATCCGGAAATACAGAAACCATCCGTCTATCTTTTTCTGGACAATCAACAATGAGATGAAGTTCTACGATAACGAACCCGACCTGGAGAAGCGCAAACAAAAGATGACCATCATTTCGGATGTGGTGAAACGGATGCGGCAGATAGACCCCACACGCCCGATATGCTTTGACTCAAACTACCGTCGTCAGGAAAAGAAACAGGGAACCGCTTTCTATCAGGATATAGATGATGGAGATATTGATGATATTCACTCCTACGTTAATTGGTATGACCATACCATCTTCAAACAGTTCAACGGTGAATTTCAACGCGACCACCGAAATGAAGGGCGTCCTTTGATCAGCCAAGAAATGTCAACCGGTTATCCCAACAATGAGACCGGTCACCCCACCCGTTTTTATACCTTGGTGCATCAAAACCCACAAACACTGGTTGGTAACCAGGCGTATGCCTGGGGAAATCCAGATGCTTTCCTGAATGTACAGGCTTTTATCACCGGCGAACTGGCAGAAGCCTTACGCCGTTCCAACAATAAAGCTTCGGGGATACTGCATTTTGCCTTGCTTACATGGTTCCGTAATGTTTATGATGCACAAACCATTGAACCCTATCCAAGTTATTACGCGATACAACGCGCCTTGCAACCCGTTCTCGTTAGCGCAGAAATCTGGGGGCGCCATTTTTATGCCGGAGAAAAATTACCTGCCCGTATTTGTATTGTCAACGACCTCGAAAGCGGGAAAGACCTGCAACCGGCTATTTTGCATTGGCAGATTGAAACCGGAAACGGACAAGTAATCGCTTCAGGAAAAGAAAAAGCGCCGGTAGTAAAGCATTACAGCCGGGAATGGATAAGTCCGGAAATTAAAATACCTGCCGATATTGGAGGAAACAAGGTAAATGCCAAATTAAAATTGCGCTTGACGGAAGCCGGAAAACAAGTTTCGGCAAACGAATACGAAATCTTACTGGCTGAAAAAGATTGGGTGCAAGTCGTTGATGCGAAAAAGAAAATCGTTTTGGTGGATAAGGACAATATCGCACCGGTATTGGATTTCATCAATATCCGGCACGAAACAGTTCCCGACATTGCCTCGGCATTGAAAGCGAAAGCGGATTTGCTTATTGTATCCGGTCTTGGCAAAGAAGGAGATGCTTCTGACGTCAAAGCGCTTAGAGCATACATAGAGAAAGGCGGAAAGACGCTTTTTCTTCAGAGTGAAGAAACGGCAAAAGCGATTTTCCCGGAATATATAACCGGCTGGATAGTACCGACCGAGGGCGATATTGTCAACATGGAAATACCGGAATCGCCTGTCTTTGATGAGATTGATTTATTGGAACTTCGCTATTTCAACAACAATAAGCGGGAAATACCTACCGTATGCACTGCCGCATTGCAGGTTAACCGGAGCGAGAACTTGCAGGAATTGGCCCATCAAACGAAGATACATGGCTACATCAACGGCGACATGGATGAGCGGATTGACTATGTGAAGACGATAAAAGGTTTTCCAATTATCAAGATAAAAGAAGGGCAAGGTGCGTCTCTGATTTCCACCATGTCATGCGAGAAGTCATTGACCGATCCCATTGCTGCCCGTTTATTAGCCAATATGGTAAAAGAGATGCTGAATTAAACACATCATGAAGAAGCTCCTGCGCCTGTTTTTATTACTGTCGATATACAACCCGGCCCCGGTTTCCATGCTATTCGCTCAAAATGTGGAACAAACCTATCGTAATCCGGTTATATCCGGCGATTTTCCGGATCCGACCCTTATCCGGGCAGGTGAAGATTATTATGCTGCGGGAACAAGTTCCGATTTTGCACCCAACTATCCCGTGTACCATTCCCGTGACCTGATAAACTGGGAGCGAATCGGCGCTATATTCAATGAAACGCCCGAATGGATAAAAGGAGATTGCTGGGCGCCCGAATTATTCTACAATAATGGAACTTACTTTGCATATTATACTGCTAAGAGGAAAGGAGATAACATCTCCTGCATTGGTGTTGCCACGACAAACGATATCACAAAAGGTTTTGAAGACCACGGCATACTTATCGAATGGGGAAAAGAAGCAATAGACGCCTTTGTCTTCAAAGATGAAGATGGGCAATTGTACATTACCTGGAAAGCCTACGGTTTGGACAACAGCCGTCCGGTAGAGATTTTGTGTTCGGAATTGTCCGAAGACGGCTTATCCCTTGTCGGAAAACATTTCTCGCTGACCAATCACCAAAAGGCCTGGGTCGGCGATGGTGAAGAAGGGCAATGTTTAGTGAAACACAAGGATTATTATTATTTATTTTATTCCGTAGGAGGTTGCTGCGACAACAAATGCAATTACCGG
Organism: Dysgonamonadaceae bacterium; assembly: GCA_031289145.1. Classification (GTDB taxonomy): domain Bacteria; phylum Bacteroidota; class Bacteroidia; order Bacteroidales; family Azobacteroidaceae; genus Azobacteroides. Next base: position 34,284 of record JAITQA010000122.1, read on the forward strand.
GTACATGTCGCCCGTGCCAAAAGTTTGAAAGGAGATTGGGAACAATACGGGAAAAACCCGGTACTGTATGGTGGCGGCCTGTGGAAGTGTTCGGGGCATGGTACCGTGGTGCAATCCCCTGATAACCGGTATTTCTATCTTTATCACGCTTATCATGCGTATGATTTTGAATATATTGGTCGGCAGGGATTACTTGATGAATTGATATGGGACGAAAAAACCGACTGGCCTTATTTCCGGTACGGGAATATCCCGTCGGCGCAAGCTGAAATGCCGTTTGAAAATACTATTCAGAAAAAAGACCGCTGGTTTTACGACAATTTCAGGTCGCTTGAAAAAGACTGCTATTGGCAATGGGATATGAATTTACCACAACCGCAAATTTCAAAAACCGATGGTGTATTAAGCCTGACAACTCCCGAATCGGGATTTTCTTTCCGGGGAATCAATCCCCTAACAGGCAATTACCGGATGGAGACATTGGTTGCAAATAAGGGTGAAAATCTGAAAGGCTTATGTGTTTACGGAAATGCCTCTAACCTATTGGCATGGGGAATGGAAGGAACAAATCTTACCTTATATAAATACGAAAATAATATTAAAATGAAGTTGTTTTCCCAATATATGAACACTTTTAACGTTTATTTAAAAGTTGAATCGGTCAATGCGCGTTTTTTTCGCTTCTATTGGTCGGAAAACCGGGAAGATTGGCATTCCTCCCAGAAATCAGTGGAAGTAATTGACGGACATTTTCTTCCTCAATGGGGAAAAGGAATACGTGCAGGTTTGATTGTCGAAAACAAAGAAGAGGATTATACAGGGAAATTCTCTTATTTCTCGTTGGAAAATGAATAACTTAATTATAAATATCATGAATATGAGTCAAGTGAAAAGAACATTTGTAGCGCTTTGTTTTACATTTTCAATACTGAATCTTTCTGCGACGGTAAAACTTCCGACAGTACTCGGTGATAACATGGTTTTACAACAGCAATCGGATGTAAAATTATGGGGGGAAGCCCAAGCCAATGCAATCGTAAAAGTTAAACCTTCCTGGGACAAAAAAACACATTCGGTGCAAAGTGATAAGGAAGGGAAGTGGTTATTAACGGTTCCGACCCCGGCGGCAGGCGGGCCGTATGAAATCAATATAAGTGACGGGAAAGAGCTGATTTTGAAGAATATTCTTATCGGTGAAGTCTGGTTTTGTTCCGGACAGTCCAATATGGAAATGCCGGTGAAGGGTTTCGACCGGCAACCGGTTGAGGGAAGTAATTCGGTAATTGCCAAAGCTAAGCCATCCACCCCCATACGAATATACACCACCGATTCGCAAGAGGGAAAATGGGTTCGCCAATTCAATAAGCAACCGCAATCCGACTGTGTAGGCAAGTGGTTGGAAAATTCATCTGAAAACGCAGCCAATACGAGCGCTGTCGCTTACTTTTTTGCACAATACTTGCAGGAAGTGTTAGACGTTCCGGTGGGTATAATTATTTCGTCATGGGGTGGTTCCAGAGTTGAAGCCTGGATGAGTACAGCGGCTTTGGCGCCTTTCCCGGAGATTGATTTATCCATTTTATCGAATGAAGAGGAGGTGAAAAATCCAACGGCGACACCTTGTGTTTTATTCAATGGCAAAATTGCACCGCTCATTCCGTTTACCATCAAAGGATTTCTGTGGTATCAGGGAGAAAGTAATCGGGATAATGCCCCTCGTTACAGGAAATTAATGGCGGCATTTGTAAAAGACTTGAGACACAAATGGAACATAGGAGATTTCCCTTTCTTCTATGTCCAGATAACTCCTTATAACTATGATGGCGCCAATCTTACATCATCTGCAAAATTGCAGGAAGCCCAAATGAAAAATATGGAAGACATTCCCAATGCCGGAATGGTAACAACTTTGGATATAGGAAACCCTGTTTCAATACATCCGAGCAATAAGAGAACAGTTGGAGAACGCTTGGCGTATTGGGCATTAGGGAATACGTACGCTAAGAAAGGATTCGGATATAAACCGGCGATTTACAAATCAATGGAAGTAGTTGACGGAAAAATATACATTAATTTTGAGAATGCGCCGCGAGGCCTGTCTCCTATGTGGACTGATTTGAAAGGATTTGAAATTGCCGGAGAAGATAAAGTTTTCTATCCTGCCAAAGCGGAAATTGAAACGAAATCGGCCAGGCTGGCTGTTTCGAGCGAAAGCGTTGCCGTGCCGGTTGCCGTGCGGTATGCCTATAAAAACTATGTGGAAGCGAGCATATTCGGAGTAGACGGAATCCCCGTTTCTCCATTCAGAACAGATAATTGGTAAAAAAAATACGTATGAAAAAGTCAACATTATTCATCATCACATTGATTGCAATTACGAGTGTTTCTTACGCCCAATCTACTGATTGGCAATTGGTGGAAGGAAAGATTACTACCCCTTGGTCATCAACAATTGACCCTGAAAACCCATTACCGGAATATCCTCGCCCGCAAATGCAACGGAAATCCAATTGGGTAAGTCTCAACGGATTATGGGATTATGCCATCCGGAAGGTGGATGAAACGCCTTCTGCAATCAACGACGGGAAAATACTTGTCCCTTTCGCCGCAGAATCAGCCCTTTCAGGCGTAGGAAAAACCGTAAGCAAAGAAAACAACCTTTGGTATAAACGGTCTTTTACCCTACCCAAAGAGGCAAAAGGAAAAAAAATCCTGCTTCATTTCGGAGCTGTGGATTGGCGAACCGAAGTGCATATTAACGGGAAGTCGGCAGGCATACATGAAGGCGGTTTCGATCCGTTCTCATTCGATATAACTTCGCTAATCAAAGGGAAAGAACAGGAATTGATTGTGAAAGTCTGGGACCCCACCGATGAAGGATTTCAACCCAGGGGAAAGCAAGTAAATGACCCACAAAGCATTTGGTACACTCCTGTAACGGGGATATGGCAGACGGTTTGGTTGGAATTTGTTCCGGAAACCCACATTGTCTCTTTCAAACAAACACCGGATATCGACAACCAACAATTGACGCTGGCTATTCTTACCGCCAACTTGCAGTCCGGAGATGTCGTGAAAATAGCAGCTTGGGAAAACGATAAAAAAATAGCGGAACAACTCGTTAATGCACCTTTCCAAGCAGCATTAAAAATTAAGAATCCCAAACTGTGGTCACCCGCTAATCCTTTCCTTTACGATTTGAAAATCACGATAGAGAGAAAAGGAAAAGTGATAGACGAAGTAAAAAGTTATTTCGCCATGCGCAAAATAGCCATACAGCCGGATGCAACCGGAATTCAACGAATCCTGCTCAACAACGAATTTGTATTTCAATATGGACCTTTAGACCAGGGATGGTGGCCGGACGGATTGTACACCGCCCCAACCGATGAAGCCCTGCAATTTGATATTGCCAAAACTAAAGAAATGGGCTTCAATATGATTCGTAAACATATCAAAGTAGAACCGGCCCGCTGGTATTTCTATTGTGATTCAATCGGCATATTGGTATGGCAAGATATGCCCAGCGGAGACATTAGCGGAAACAGGTGGCAAGCGCAACCGGGTATACTTTCTATCGAAAAAGGACAGGATAAAATACGTTCTGCACAATCGGAAGCGGTTTATCGCAAGGAATGGAATGCCATTACGGACGCTTTGCACAATCATCCCTGTATCGTTCTATGGATTCCTTTTAATGAAGCATGGGGACAATTCAAAACAGGCGAAATAACCGAATGGACAATGCAAAAAGACCCTTCCCGCTTAGTCAACAGTGCAAGTGGAGGTAGTTTTTTTCCGGTAGGTCACATCGTTGACCTGCATCAATACCCTGAACCGGCTATGCCGCACCCGGATCTTTTTGGCGCAAAACAAGCCCTTGTATTAGGCGAATTTGGCGGATTGGGATTACCGTTGACAGGACATGTATGGCAGGAAAAAGACAATTGGGGCTACCAAAGTTTCAAAAATGAAGAAGAACTCTTAAAGCGATACGTGCAGTTTATATCCGATTTAAAACAGTTGATAGACAAAGGTTTATCGGCGGCAGTGTATACGCAAACCACCGATGTGGAAATAGAAACAAACGGACTGATCACTTATGACAGGAAAGTGGTCAAATTGTCCGAAGCGAAGTTATGGGAAGTACATCAAAAACTATATAAATGAAACGACAAATCTTATTGTGCCTGCTGCTGTCCAATATACTGTTTCTTTTTGCAGAAGAGAAAAAAGAGAACGTTACGGACGTCAGCCCTTTGGATTTGACATTTCAACGCTTATCCGTTCGAAGGTTTATTTTTTCAAACAATATCAATCTTTGCGAATTGCTGCCTGCCGAAATTGTCGCTTTCAAATCAATGCATCCTGCATTTGTCCTTTCGGATAACGATAAGCCCCAAAATGACGAACGTTTCCGCGCTAAAATCGAACAAGGAAAATTGGTTTTGGAAGCCGACAAAAATAGCAATCCCACAAGCATTTATGTAGGAGGTGTTAATCCCTACGCCACTTATGAAATAGACATAGCTTCTCTTTCCCATAACGACAATCCGGAAATAGGGCTTGAATGGGCGCGTTTGGGTTTGCGCGACCGGATTCAGGTGATGGCTCAATCTTCCCCAAAAACCGAAGGTATTTTCCTGAGAATTTATAAAGATGCCCGGTTAATAAAGGAAGTACAATACAGTCAATCGTTGCCGGAAGGGGCTTTTTCCCTCAAAGTCCAACTCTACGGACGTTCCTTGGGAATATTTATCACACAATACGGCGAAACAAAATACATCGGTCATCTTCCCGTTAAAGAACACTTCGGGGATGTTTTGGATTTCCGTAACTCGGCTACAGCTGCCGCATCTACGTTCAACTTAGTCTCCAATCAGAAAGGTAAAGTTTTGATTAACAGCGCATTTTCCTATCTTTCTCCCGGTATCGGACAGGCTGATATACGTTTGATTTCCTATGAAGATTTAAGTCCTTGTCTGGAAGATGGAAGACTTTGGTTTACTTTCAGTTGTCGGGGATTAGATACGCCACAATCCGTACAAGGCGTTTTGAGCCTGAATCCCGCTGTCTTTGATGTGAAATTTGAAGGCATGATTGTTTTTGACCATGGCGACGGCTTACTTCGCAACGATTATGCCGCGCATCTTTTCTACGACCGGCAGGCGAAAGAATGGCGTGCTTATGCCTGTGATTTCGGAGGAAGCGCCAACAAGGAGGGGCGGGCAAAAACCGGATTGATAACCGCTTCATCGCCGAAAGACCCGCGCCGCGGATTTTCTGTTATGCGGGCAGCCCGTATTGAGCCTGATTTTATGGAAGGGCACAACGAAGACCCTTGTATCTTTTATGACGGTGATGCAAAAAAATGGAGGCTATTAACAAGCGCTTTTGTCACGCAGAATATTGTATCCCGCACTTATGAATCGGATACATGGAACGGCAAATTTACACCTGTCGCCTTGCCTATCGCCACTAATTCAACGGGAACTTCCATTCAGAAGATAGGAGACCGTTACTATGCTTTTATGGGAGGGAAAGGGGAATTGCGCGTCCATTCTTATCCGGATTTGGAAGAATTGGGAGAATTGAATCTGAATTTACAGCCTCATTGGCCGGCTCCGGCCGGGCGTATCTGGGCAAGTCTTGTTCCGCTTCCGGAAGGATATCCGTTCAGATACGTACTTCTGACAATGGACAGACCCAATTTTCCCGGAGTCGTCGGCCCTAACTGGAGCTACGGCGCTTTGTATTTTTATGGTGCAAATTAAAAATGGAACGCGGATAACACGGATTAGACGTTCCATTTAACAATGATTATATATGAAACAAAAATTAACACTCATGCTAATCTTATTGTCCGTTTTACCAAGCGTTTACGGGCAGGGCGTCTTTTTTAATCGTGATTTCTCTCCGGCGGAGGGCTTGACAATTCCACAGGAATCTCCTTACCGGGAAGAAATTTGTTTGAACGGTTACTGGGAATTGCAACTCAAATCGCTCCCTGCCGGATGGGAAAGCGGAACAGGTATCGCTCCGGAACTTACCTTGCCGGAAGCTACGCGATGGGAGAAAGTGAAAATCAAAATTCCCTCCCCAATCAATGTGAATGACTGGGGAAGAGGGCTTAATGTAGGTGAGGGGACAAAAGAACCTTACGCCCCAAGTTCGGTATATTACCCAAGTTATCCGAAAGCATGGGCAAGCGCCGAGATGGGCTGGCTGAAAAAGTCTTTTGAAGTTCCACAAATCCTGACCGGCAAAAGAATAATTCTGCACTTTGAAGCCGTAGCCGGAGAATGTATCGTATTAATCAACGGGAAAGAAGCGGGTCGTAATTTTGATTCTTTCCTGCCGTTTGAAATCGACATCACGGAGCATGTTCGGACAAGTCAATCCAACGAATTGCTGGTAGGAGTACGCCACAGCAAGTTGTTTGACAAAAAACATCCTGGCTATCCGAAATTCGGCGCAACCTATCCCCCCGGATCAAACTTGGATAATATACTGGGTATCTGGCAGGACGTTTTTTTATTTATCGTTCCGGAATTTCGAATAACGGATGTATTTGTTCAATCCTGGCTGGATAGAAATGAACTTGAGTTGGCAGTGCTGCTTACCAATCAATCCGGACAAAAGAAAAAAATCCGCTTGGAAGGTGATATCAAGGAGTGGATAAATCAATCGGCTAAAGCGAATGTATTGGATGCTCCCGAAATCAATTGGCGTTTGGGAAACAGCGTTTTAACCGTCTCTTCCGAGGAAATAGAGATAAAACCCGGAGAAACCCAGAAGGTGACTATCCGGCAAAAAGTTCAGGCGGAATTAAAAAAATGGAGTCCTTCCAATCCCAATCTATACACATTGTTATTGACCGTACAGGATAAAAAAGACAGGTATGATTGCAAAGCCACACGTTTCGGCTGGCGGCAGCTGACAATCGAAGGAAAAGATTTTCACTTGAATGGAGAAAAAATACAATGTTTCGGCGATATACAACATCCGTTCAGCGCTTATATCTGTTCGAGGCGGTTTGCCTGGGCATGGTATATGATGATCAAAGACTTCGGAGGCAATGCAGTACGTCCTCATGCCCAACCTTGGCCGCGAGTATATTATGATTTAGCCGATGAAATGGGTTTGATGGTCTTGGATGAAACAGCCCTCTTCGGTAGTTCCATTCGCTTGAATCTGGAAGAAGATATTACCTGGGAACGCTCTCAAGATCATTTGGACAGGTTAATCCTGCGAGACCGGAATCATCCCTCCGTAATTGGCTGGAGCGCCGGAAACGAAATGTTTGCGATAGCCCTATTAAATAAACCCGAGAAAAAAGTCGCTGATATTTGGGATGATAAATTAGTTAAACTTGCTTTGAGCGCCAAACAATTGGACCCGACCCGCGATTTCCTGACATTGGATGGAGACAAAGATATGGATGAAAGGCTTCCGGTTTGGAGTAAACATTTTGGGCATGACCTGCGGGTAAAAGAATTGCCGGAAAAGGCAGAAAAACCTTTAATTGTAGGAGAAAGCGGCGCAACCTATTACGGAAGACCCGAACAACTGTATCATTTTGCAGGCGACAAAGCCTTTGAATCCTATCATGGGCGAAGTGAAGCATTGGCCATAGACGTTTATCAAAATGCCGTACAGATGGCGCGTCCTCATCTGGCTTATTTCTCCCCTTCGGAGGTTTCCTGGTTCGGGATTGAGCATCAAAATCTGGGTTATCACGATTATTCCCGTTTGCCAAATATCCGGGATGGTATATTTGCCGGAAAACCCTACCGGGAAGGAAAACCCGGATACCAATACGAACGGATACCGCCTTATGTCAGCACTTTCAATCCGGGTTTGGACCCGGATTTGCCACTCTACAAGCCATTACCGATGTTCGAAGCGCTGAAAGCCGCCTTGTCCCAAGCAAAACCACAGGCTTGCAAATGGGATAGCTATAAGGAAATCTTGCCACCCAACCAAGCGGACTATCCCGCAGTAAAATACAAAGAAGCTTATTTCGTCGGGAACGAAAAAGGTTTATTGGCTGATTTTCTCCGTCAGAGCGGATTGAATATCCAATCCAATCTGAAGACGCCGAATTTTGCCGTTATTGATGCGGAAGATATCAGTCCGAAAGACCTCAAAAAAGCAGCGGAAAAGATACAGGCAATCGTAAAAAAAGGAGGATTGATTTTAGTGATGTCTGCCGGTAATGCAATCGACGCTGTGTTGAATACCTTTTTGCCGGCTTCCGTTCAATTAACCGACAGGCAAGCAACGGCGCTGGAAAATAATACGGCGTCCGCCTTGGGAAAATACTTCAATCTTCCGGGCCTTTACTTTGCGGAGATGGATGGAGATCGTCACATCCTCAAACGGGGCTTATCCGGAGAACTGATTGATAAAGGAACGGTTGTTTTACAAGCGTCCCGCACCGATTGGTCTTTATTCAACAACAATCCTGAAAATAAAAAATGTGCACAAATAGTTCTTTACGAGCACATAGAGAAGCCACAAGGAGCAGCTTTGGTCACCTGTCCATGGGAGAAAGCCGACTTATCCATAGCGGTCATTGATTACCGGTTAAATACCAAACAGACACAACAGTTCTGGAAAAATCTTTTCGCAGCCATGGCGATAGACAATACATTCTTTTCTGCCGGAGAATCGCAGGAAAAGCAAAAGAAAGAACACGATTTGTTGCTGGACGGCCCGGTCAATTGAACATTTAGGCTTAAAAATAATTATCTTTGTGAAAGTTAAATTTCAATAGATATGAAAAAAGCAAATTCAATTTTGGCAATTATCCTGTTATTAATGACAGGTTGCGGAGGGAAATAACAATGAAATGTTTGTTATAGCCTATTCTGCAAGAAAAATCTTAGTATATGACTTATATGGAAATTTTAAAAGAAGTTTCAACTTCGCAGAAACCGGTTATTATACGGATATAT